>JAAZIX010000184.1 GCA_012800655.1 Clostridiaceae bacterium
ATGTTCTGGGCTGATTTTCTCTTTATATACGGAAAAGACAATGTAAAAAACGAGCGGAATCTTGCGGAGGCAGATAAACGATGATAATTAACTGTGTTTGGGAACACAATCAGAATGACAGTCTGCTCTATTCAAGCAATGTTATCGGCGCATTTACCAGAGGCGCTACGATAGAAGAAGCATTGAACAAAATGCCGGTTGAGATTAGGTCGTTTTTACTTTGGGCGGGAGAGAATCCGCCCCCTTCGTTTGAAGTTCGAATAAGCCAGGAAAAGTCCTCCGAAATAGATATTTGTGATGCGGACTCGGATGTGATTTTCGATTCGGAACGGGTAGGTCTGACCGCCGATGAGTACAAACGAATAAAAGCCCTGGTTCTAAAATCCGCACAAGATTTTTTGACACTCTACGAGGCCTTCCCCGATAAAGACAAAACCGTGTTGCTACCCAGGAAAACATTTTACGGTAGCGTACCCCGTACAGCTTCGGAAATGTACTTGCACACAAAAAATGTGAATGCTTATTATTGGGGCGAAGTCGGCATAACGGCATCTAATGAAGGAAGTGTTTTGGAAAATCGCCGCAGAGGTTTTGAGCTTTTGGAGTTACACGGCAATCCTTTGTCCGGTGAAGTTTACGAGGGCAGTTACGGGGAGCAGTGGTCTGTTCCCAAAGTGCTCAGAAGATTTATTTGGCACGACCGGATCCACGCCAAGGCAATGTACAGAATGGGGCTGAAAACCTTTGGCGAAGATGTAATCCCGAACATATTCAAGTTTGATTTGCCATGAGGGTCCCGTCGATATTTTCCTGACCGGTAGTGTCGAGATAAGCTTCTTGGAGCTCGGCAAGCGTTTCCCTTGCCTGCCTTTCACTCTCCTGAATATCGGAATAGGCGGTAGCATAGTTTCCAGAGGAGATAGCGGTCTGAATAAAAGAAATTGAGTTTTCGGGAAAGCCAGCCCAACCTCCATATAGGTTTTCAACCGCAGTCTCGATCATTGCCAAGGTAATAGGTTTTCCCGCACGATCGTGCTCCGCAAGGATCCCGACAATGTCTGAGAGATCGTATTTATATGTTCTCCCGGCTCGCAACTTCATGGCAATCAAATATTCTCCGGTTACTGTTCTCACATCCAGCACCTGGTTAAAAGTCCGGTAATGGGAGGAGTACAGATGAAGCTTCTCAGAGTAGGATTCTGTACGCATAAAATCTGAATTCAACCAACCGTTCGGCAGGTTAAAGCGATCGCCAACCCGATTTGCGGCTTCTTTTATCAGCGAAGCAGCGGGATAGATCGCGTCAACATCGGTAGTCATATCGCGGAAGCTATATTCCTCCAAAATAGCGGCACCGCCGACGAGGATAATGTCGATCGGTGCCGTACGCCCGCCGAGCCGTTTATATTCCTTAGACAATTCATTCAGATAGAAGTTGAGATCGTCTTTGGAAAAATTAACCATGGGTCGACTAGACAACGTTCCTTACCTCGTTCTCGACAATGTTGAAGCGAATAAATTCCGGGATAGCATTGGCCAGGGCATCTTCCTTCACCTGCTCATTCTTTGTTGCCAAGGCAAGAGCGATAATACTGGACGGGAAGAGCGTATTGGATAATCTATACTTCCTCAAATCATCATAATCCGAACAAAGCATCACGTCATTCAATCGGCTGATGTAGTCAAGCATGGCAAGCAAATAGAGGCTCTCCGGATGCCATTGCTTCTCGAAGTAGTAACGAATATCGTTACTCGCTAACGTTTGGCGAATGAACTCCATATCGCCCAGCTCTTTCAGCCTATGACAAACGTGGCTTTTAAATAACTCGAAAGAAGGACGCCTTTCATAATACGGTTTAAGCAACACCTCCATTGGCACATCAAGCTCCGACGCAAGCCGGTATACCGTATCGGCATTGCAATACTTAAGGTCCGTCTTCCCGTTGCAAATGTCATTCAGTGTTGAATACGGTACCCTACTGTTCTTGGCCAGTCGATATTTTGACATGTTCCGTTGTTTCAATAAGTCGTTGATAATCACGATAGACTTCCCCTTTCATCATTCTACAGCAATTATCACGGCGTACCGTTATAATGTCAAGCTACTCCTTCAATCGTTTTTCAACGACATTTATTTATGGGGCGACAGACCGATCCTTCGCGCTCAATTTTACATGAGGCACTTGCGATAGATGCGTCGCACACGCCCGAAAACCGTCGCCAGCCTCTGCTACCCGGATACTCTTTCGGCAACTTTGCAACTTTTGTCCCGCTGTCAGTCACCACCAGCTTTCCGAGTCTGTCAAAGCTGTTCGTTCGCCTAAATCATCGGCAAAAATCCCGAAAAATCATTATTAGTCTTTGCCAGCTCATCTACCTCTTATCAATCAAACGACTATTTCAAGAATGCCGGTGTTGCAGGCTTCTCCGGCGGGACACAAACTGCCAAGTTGCCGAAAGCCCCGCCCGTCCTCAGCACCCGAAAACAACGCCGTAAGTAGCCGAAACCGTCGATGGCGCCTCTCCTCGCACTTGCGACGTATGCGTCGCAACTTATAGATCTACTATAAATTGTTTGTTACCCTCAGTGGCCGAGATCCATACATCGCTGAAAAAGCTGTAAATTCGGCGGCTTTTTGCTACAATTGAGCGGTTAATTCGAGAATGAGATGCCAATATACGCAAGGCTATGAAAGGCGAGGTGTATACATGAATTTCAGCGGTAAAGTAGTCGTCGTAACCGGCGGGGCGCGGGGCATCGACAGCGGAAAAAATCATCCGCGATCGCGGTCATGTAGACTATCTGATAAACAACGCGGCGCCGTACTCCGGCGGGATTGACACGGCCGGCTATGAGGATTTTGAGTACGCCTTATTGGGATACAAAGAAACTCTGGAGGTAAAGAGTCAAAAAGATACAGATAATCTCGAGGAGGGAAAAAACGAAAATGGTAAGAAGTAAAAATATCAATCTATTCTTAATGGATGGAGATGCGCAAGGCCGCATAAAATGCACACTTGCCAATTGGACCGGAATTGCTTATAAAATTCCGCGCACTATGCTGGATAAGGCGCGAGACATCTCCTATTTAAATCAAACAGGGGTCTATTTTCTTTTCGGAACAATGGAAGACAGCGGAGATCCCGTTGTCTATATTGGGCAAGCGGGAGTAAGGAAAAACGGTCGAGGCATTCTTTGTCGCTTGGATGAACATAAGCGTGAGAGCAAAATGGATTATTGGACGGAAGCTGTCGCTTTCACCACCTCAAACAACTCATTTGGTCCTACAGAGATAAGTTACCTTGAAAATCGCTTCTGCAATATGGCCATAGAGGCTAACCGATATCATGTCAAAAACGGCAATGAGCCCAATCCGGGAAATATCACAGAAGAAAAAGAAAGTGAGCTGGAAGAGTTTATTTTTTATACGAAGCTTGTAATGGGCGCATTAGGATACAAAATTTTCGAACCGCTCATTGTTTATGGAAGAGAACAATCGAAGGAAGAGATTTCTGATGATGAGCCGTTTTTATATTTCAAAACGGCAAAAGCAGAAGCTACCGGGAAAAGAACATCGGAAGGCTTTGTTGTTCTTGCCGGAAGCAGTATATCTTCTAAGCAGACAAGAAGCTGCCCTGAAAGTGTTATTAGACTGCTTAAAAAACATGCAGATAGAGTTGATGAAAATGGAAAGTTGAAAGTAGATATTCTTTTTACAAGCCCTTCTTCCGCTGCCAGTTTTGTTGGAGGCTCTTCTCTTAACGGAAATATTATGTGGAAAGATGTCATGGGAAGAACTCTAAACGAAATTGATGCAGAAGAATAATTTAGAGTACCCATTACTCATTATAATAATGTCATGGTAGAAAACGCCGTGAAGATTTTGGTGACGGGTTTTGCACCCTTTGGCGGAAAGACGATTAACGCGTCGTGGGAGGCCTACTTTTCAACGTTGCCTGTCCGAAAGATAGTCGAGGCGATCGAAGCAGTCGGCGTGCCCGCTCAGATTTCGAACTCGGCCGGGACATATGTGTGCAACCACGTCATGTATCGCCTGCTGCACGAAGCAAACACGGCGGAGATGCCGTTCCTTACCGGCTTCATCCACGTGCCGTACTGTGAAGAACAGGTCACGGGAAAAGACAATCCGGCCTTGCCTCTACAAGATATCTGCATAGGCTTGGAAGCCGGCGTCAGAGTTGTCGTTGAAGCGGTTTTGGAGTAGGAATATAAAGCGGGTGAATCATTTTGCGCAATCACGGAAGAACAGTTTTCGGTTCGCCGTATACCCGTTTCATTGCTTCCACTTGGTACCTGCCCAAGAACCACACCGGCGAGGAAAATGTACATAGTTGAAAAAACTGTAAATCCGCCGATTATTTGCTACAATTGAGCCATTAATTCAGAGAGGCGAACACAAGCGCAATGGCTAATACGCGAGAAAGAGAAAGAGCAGAACTGCACCGCACTATATGGAGCATGGCCAATGACCTAAGGGGCTCCGTGGATGGCTGGGATTTCAAGCAGTATGTTCTCGGCATGATGTTTTACAGATACATATCGGAAAATATTGTCGCTTACATAAACAAAGGAGAGCACGAGGCAGGGTACAGAGATTTCGATTACACCGACTTATCGGACGAGGAAGCGGAAGCGGAAAGAGCTGATTTAGTCAGAAGCAAAGGTTTTTTTATTCTGCCGAGCGAATTATTCCACAACCTGAAATTAAGAGCCAAAGATGATGAAAACTTAAATGAAACCCTGGAAAGAATATTCAAAAACATAGAAAACTCTGCCGTCGGCACGGAGAGTGAGGGCAATTTCAAAGGTCTTTTTGCGGATTTCGATGTCAATTCCGCCAAGCTGGGGAACACCGTAGCGAAGAGAAATGAAAAGCTGGTTAAACTGATAAATTCCGTGGCGGAAATGCAACTTGGCAATTATCAGGATAATACAATCGATGCTTTCGGCGACGCTTATGAATATTTGATGGCAATGTATGCCTCTAATGCGGGCAAATCCGGGGGAGAATACTTCACTCCGCAGGAGGTGTCTGAACTCCTGACGCGCATAGCCCTGGTCGGGAAGACGGAAGTAAACAAAGTATACGATCCCGCCTGCGGATCCGGTTCACTGCTTTTACAATCCGCCAAGATATTAGGCAAAGACAATGTAAGGCAAGGCTTTTTCGGCCAGGAAATCAATCTCACCACCTATAACTTGTGCAGGATCAACATGTTTCTCCACGATGTGGGCTTTGACAAATTTGATATCGCGCTTGGTGATACTTTGACCGAACCCGTCCACTGGGACGAAGAGCCCTTTGAGGTAATTGTTTCCAATCCGCCGTACTCGATCAGGTGGGAAGGAGACGCAAGTCCCGTACTGATAAATGACCCCAGATTCTCTCCGGCGGGAGTGCTGGCTCCCAAATCCAAGGCTGATTTGGCCTTTATCATGCACAGTCTCGCATGGCTGGCCACTGACGGAACAGCCGCCATTGTTTGTTTCCCCGGCGTTATGTACAGAGGAGGCGCGGAAAAGAAAATACGGCAGTATCTGATCGATAATAACTATATAGATGCCATTATTCAGTTGCCGGACAACTTATTCTTCGGCACATCAATCGCTACTTGCATAATGGTCCTAAAAAAGTCAAAATCCGAGAACTCCACGCTGTTCATAGATGCGTCGAGGGAATTTGTCAAGATAACCAACAACAATAAATTGACCCAAGAGAACATAACAAGAATTGTGGAAGTGTGTGCAAGCAGGGAGGAGATAGAATATTTTTCCAAGCTGGTTCCGAACGGCGATATAGCCGAAGAAGGCTACAATCTTTCCGTTTCTACCTATGTAGACATAGAGGACACAAGAGAAGAAATTGACATCAGGGCGCTCAATCAAGAAATAGAGGAAATAGTAAAAAGGCAAAGAGAACTCCGCAACGCAATTGATGCGATTGTCGCTGAGCTGGATGGTGCTGACCGATTTTCTGCTGAATGACATTTGAGAGAAGCAACTATGAACAGAATAGATAGATTAGTAAAAGAATTATGCCCGGACGGGGTGGAGTATGTGGAACTCAAAAATATTTTGGGGTATGAGCAGCCGACAAAGCACATAGTAAAATCAACCAATTATAACGATAGTTTTGGGACACCAGTACTAACGGCGGGAGAATCCTTTATTCTGGGATATACTGACGAAACTAAAGGGATATACAAGGCAAGTAGAGATAATCCAGTAATAATATTTGATGATTTCACTACTTCTTTTCACTGGGTTGATTTTAACTTTAAAGTTAAATCCTCTGCGATGAAATTATTAAGAGCAACCACAGAAACCATATTATTTAGATACGTATATCATTGTATGAAAAACATTAGATTTACGCCCACAGGTCATAGAAGAAGGTGGATAAGAGAATATTCCGAGTTCGCCATCCCCCTGCCCCCGCTTCCAATACAACGTGAAATTGTCCATATTTTGGACAATTTCACGGAGCTTACAGCGGAGCTTACAGCGGAGCTTACAGCGGAGCTTACAGCTAGAAAAAAGCAGTACGAATATTACCGAGACGAGCTACTAACCTTTGGAGATGAGGTGGAGTGGAGAGAGTTGGGGGAATTGGGCTATATTGAGCGAGGTAGTGGACTGAAAAAATCTGACTTTAGGGAAGAGGGTTTTCCGTGTATACACTACGGACAAATACATACGCATTATGGAACTAGCGCTGAAGAAACAATATCATTTGTTTCGCTGGAGCAATCAAAAAAACTTAAAAAGGCTAAAAAAGGCGATGTGCTTATCGTTGGAGTAAGCGAGAACGTGGAAGATATATGTAAACCTTTGGCGTGGCTCGGAGACGAAGTATGTGTAGGGGGAGATATGTTTATTTTTAGACATAATCAAGACACAAAATACATCGCCTATTTATTACAGACAACAGCTTTTAGTAGATACAAAAAAAGGTATGCTCACGGTGCGAAAGTAACAAGGTTAAGCCAAGAAAGATTATTAGCTTACAAAATCCCCGTTCCTCCCCTCGCCGAGCAAGAGCGCATCGTTGCCATCCTGGATGTGTTTGATGCCTTGGTTAATGATATTTCCATAGGTTTGCCCGCCGAAATAGAGGCCAGGCAAAAGCAGTATGAATATTACAGAGATAAATTGCTGTCCTTTTAACGACCGGGGGTGAAGGAGACTTGAGATGAATACTTACAATGTTATAGCCAGTACGGAAGAGGCAACTGTTGTTGCCGAATATACGCCGGGGTACAGGCTGGAGGGGCAAAAATATCAGAGCGAGGCGGCGCTCGAGAAAGAGTTTATTGAGCAGCTGGTATCGCAAGGCTATGAGTATTTCAGATTTTCGGATGAAGATACCTTCATAGAAAACCTGAGACGTCAGCTGGAGAAGCTCAATGATTTTGCTTTCACGGAAAGTGAGTGGAAAAGATTTTTTAGCGGATCGTTGGCGAATGCCAACGAGGGCATAGTGGAGAAGACGAGGAAGATTCAGGAGGATTATGTTCAGGTTCTAAAGCGTGACGACGGGAGTTCCAAGAACATCTACCTGATCGATAAAAATAATATCCACAATAATAGGTTGCAAGTTATCAACCAGTACGAGGAAGACGCCGGCCACCGCGCCGCGCGCTATGACGTAACTATTTTAGTCAACGGTTTGCCGCTCA
>JAAZIX010000185.1 GCA_012800655.1 Clostridiaceae bacterium
TCGATACCGACCTGCGCATGGCGATGACCGCTTCGATTCGTCAGTACTTTGCCGAAAACCCGAGCCATTTCGATCCGCGTCAGTATCTCGGTCCGGCGCGCGAAAACATCAAGAAGATGGTCGCGCATAAGATCGTCAATGTTCTGGGTTCGGACAACAAAGCCTGATTTAAAGAACACAAAATAGAATGAACGCTGCGCCGCCTGTTTGCAATGCCGGGCGGCGCAGGTGTATTATCATCTGAAGCGGTCTATATTTAGATGCGTAAAACGGAGTGTTTACTGCCCGTCGGAATAAACTCCGCCGGGGCGGGTGAGTTCAAGGAGGTAAATAAGATGAACGAACAAACTCCCAAAAAGCCGAATATCGCCTTGGCCAAGTACTTCGGTGCTGTCCTGATTTTTATGCTGATATTCAATTTTATTCTTATGCCTCTTATTCAGCAGAGACGGGTACAGGAGGCCAGTTACTCGCATTTCCTGGATGCGCTGGACAAGGGCATCGTTAAGGTCGTGCAAATACAGACCTCGGAAATCAACTACATAACGGAAGAGGATGAGATAGCGCGTGTTTATAAGACCGGCATTATCGACGATCCGACGCTCGTTCCCACCCTCAGAGAGAAGGGGGTGCAGTTCGGAGCCGTTATTCCCAGTCAGCCGAATCCGCTTCTGTCCTTCCTGCTCAGTTGGATCCTACCCATTGGCATGTTTGCACTGATAGGCTACTTCCTGCGTCGCAATATGATGAAGCAGATCGGCGATATGCCCGGCATGACCTTCGGCAGCAAAAAAACCGCCAAGGTCTATGTCGCCGATGAAAGCAGCGTTACCTTCGACGATGTTGCCGGTCAGGATGAGGCCAAGGAATCTCTGGTGGAAATCATTGACTATTTGGAGAACCCCCTCAAGTACAAAGAGATAGGCGCCAAATGTCCCAAAGGTGTACTGCTGGTCGGTCCGCCGGGCACCGGAAAAACGCTGATTGCCAAAGCAGTGGCCGGAGAAGCGCATGTACCTTTCTTTTCCATCGCCGGCTCGGAATTTGTGGAGATGTTTGTCGGCCGCGGCGCGGCTAGAGTGCGTGAGCTGTTTGAACAGGCGGGAAAGAATGCCCCCTGTATCGTCTTCATCGATGAAATCGATACCATCGGTAAAAGTCGGGATGGTAGCTTCAGCACCAATGATGAACGTGAGCAGACTCTGAACCAGCTGTTGACGGAGATGGACGGCTTCGGCGCCAATAAGGGTGTGATTATCTTAGCCGCTACCAACCGTCCGGAGGTGCTGGATCCGGCCCTGCTGCGTCCCGGACGTTTCGATCGTCAGGTGCGGATGGAATTGCCGGATCTCCAGGGACGTATCGATATACTGAAGGTTCACGCCAGGAGAGTTAAACTGGAGGGCGAGATAGACTTCCATCTCTTGGCACGTTCGACTTCCGGCGCTTCGGGCGCGCAACTGGCCAATATTATCAACGAAGGCGCCTTGCGTGCCGTGCGTATGGGACGCAGTGCCGTGGCACAGCACGATTTGGAGGAAGCGATCGAGACTGTTATCGCCGGTCAGCAAAAGAAGAACGCGATTATGAGCGATGAGGAGAAGAGCATAGTCGCTTATCACGAGATAGGCCACGCTCTGGTTGCCGCCATGCAGACTCACTCCGCGCCGGTACAGAAAATCACAATTATTCCGCGCACATCGGGAGCCCTGGGCTATACGATGCAGGTGGAAGAGCAGGATAAGTACCTTGTTTCGCGAACCGAAGCCGAAAACCGTCTGGCAACCATAGCCGGCGGACGCGCCGCCGAGGAGATTGTCTTTAACGAAATCACCACCGGCGCCGCTAACGACATTGAGCAGATGACGCAGCTGGCACGGAGCATGGTGACCAAATACGGCATGAGCGACGAGTTCGGTATGATGGGCCTGTCAAGCGGCGGGAGCAGATACTTGGGCGGCGGCGATACCATGGAATGTTCTCCGGTCACGGCGCAAAAAGTCGATGAGGAAGTCCGGAGGATTATTCAGGAAGCTCAGGAAAAGGCGCGCAATATTCTCAGAGAGAATGAGGCCGTCCTGCACAAGCTGGCGGCTTATCTGAAGGAGACGGAGACGATTACCGGCGAAGAGTTCATGAAAATACTGAAAGGTTAGTTATATGGACGGTGCCGCGGCGCCGTGAAAGCCGACTTGGAAACGTCTTTTAGATTAAATAGGATAACCTCCGCACTATAATGCGGAGGTTATCTTTTTTCGAGAAACCTGTCCAAGGCATTCTTAACGGCGAGGAAATCGTTTGCCAAGAGATTGTCAATTCCGCTGTTGATAAGTCTTTCAACATCTTCGGGCTCGTCGCACCAGAAAAGATTGCAGATAATACCGTGTTCTTTGGCTTCTTCAATCATTGACTGATCGTAATAGCCGCGAAATAATTGCACTCTTTCGCAGCCGTATTCTCTGGCCAGTTTGACCAGTGTGTAGTCACGCGTTCCGTCTAAAGCAGCGCGCGGCAATTCGGGCGCGATTTCGACTGCCGTTCGCAAAACATCTTCCACACCGGCGATATATACATGATCCGCCATGTCATACCGATATATTTCCGAGACGATGCTGCGGAAAACATCTCTGTCGTAGTAGCCGCTGTTTTTGCCGTGAGACTTAATATGTATATTGACGGTGGTTTGGCGGGAAAAGCGTTGGAGAACGTCCTTGAGACGGCAAAAGGGCATACCCGCGTAACGCTCGGAGAACCAGCTACCGGAGTCGAGTTTCTTTATTTCATCCCAATACATATCGGCGATTCTGCCGCTACCGTTCGAGGTTCGATCGACGGTTTCGTCGTGACAAACAACCAACTCGCCGTCTTTGGAGGGCCAAAGGTCGATCTCGATTTCCTCGGCACCTAATCCCACGGCCAGGGAGAGCGCGGCGAGGCTGTTCTCCGGAGCAACCGAATTGAAGCCGCGATGAGCGCACACGCGCGGGAACGGCAACTCTTTGTTGCCCGGACGAACGGAAGGTCCTGTTGCCCGATATGCCCACGGAGTGCGTCCGTGCTCGATAAAGAGGTTGTTCGGGATGGGGGCATGTCCGAAGGTGTAGGAGCGCGAATACTTGGCGAAAACATCAATATCGGCACATAATTTTCCCGCTTTTTGTCCCATGGAAGATATTATTTTTCCGCTCGGCGCGACGATCATGGACTCTCCGCCAAACGGATGATCTTCATCTCCCATGCTGATCGCCGAACGAAGAACAAAAGCGTTGCAGACCAGGGCAATGTTTTGTGTCTGTATGGCTAAGACATCCCGGCGTTCTCCTCTTTGTAATGAGCATACAACAATAACATCCGGCTTCAGCGCGGCAACTCGCTGAATGTACTCATTGAAATAACAGTCATAGCACGTAAGAAAGGCATAACGCACGCCGTCGATATTTATCGTGCTCACATCTCTGAATTTCCGACTATAGGCGAAAGATACGCCCTTTTTACGTTCCGAGGGGGGAATGTGTTGTTTTAAGTAATCACCCGCGACGGAGCCGTCGGCTTTAAATACTCTGGTGGCGTTAAACAATTCATTGTCTTGCTCCAGATAGAGATTAATCGCCACGACGGCCCTGCACCGCCTGGCCGTTGCTTCCGCCTTTGCCAATAATTTCTTTCCGTATATCGGGACTCCTTCGCGGAATGCTTCGAGAGCGGCATCTCCGCTCATCCCGTTGCAGGCCTCGGGCAGAACGATCAGGTCGAGGCTGTCATCGCAGGAATCCAATTCCGCGAGCAGAAAATCAACGAGTTCTTCCTGTTCCTTTGCCCTATGAGGATATCGCGGCTGAATGACACATACTTTCATCTCTTTATCCGTCCTTTCGTTTTGTCTGTCGGTTCAAACAAGAGCATTCTAAAGCATGCCGACTGATCTGTTCAAGCGATTGAAGGGTCTCA
>JAAZIX010000186.1 GCA_012800655.1 Clostridiaceae bacterium
ATAAGCGGAAGAGAAGCGAAAGAACGAATTATTGATCTTCTGCGCAAATTTGGGATTCCCGATCCCGAGCAGAGATATAATGAATATCCGCATCAATTTTCCGGCGGTATGAAGCAGCGGGCGATGATTGCAATCGCTATGATTTGCCAGCCGCATATTTTAATAGCGGATGAGCCGACAACAGCCTTGGACGTAACAATCCAGGCACAAATTTTGGATTTAATGAAGCGTCTGCGAGATGCGACCGGCACTTCGATCATTCTGATTACGCATAACATGGGAGTGGTTGCTGAGACCTGTGACGATGTTGCGGTGATGTATATGGGACGAATTGTTGAGTCCGGAACCGTGGAACATATTTTCAATAATCCCCTACACCCCTACACGCAGGACTTGCTCCGTTCTGTGCCGGTTCTGGGAATGAACCAGGACGAGGATCTTGCTACTATCGAAGGACAAACTCCGGATGCCGGAGAGAAAATTAACCATTGTGCTTTTGCCGATCGTTGTCAACGCTGCATGCCGATTTGTTCGGAAGCAATTCCGCCGGACTATACGCTGGAGCCGAACCATGTAGTGCAGTGCTGGTTATATAAGGATGGAGAAGTTGCGGAAAGGGGTGCGTTATGAGTCGCGTTGTTTTAGATGTCAAAAACCTTTCTAAATATTTTCCGATCAAGAAGGGCAAATTAGGCACAAAAAAAGAGATGGTTCGTGCCGTAGATAATGTCAGTTTAAGGATCTACGAGGGTGAAACTCTGGGAATTGTCGGAGAGTCGGGCTGCGGCAAAACGACTCTAGGCAAATGTCTGGTTCGTTTACTTATGCCGACGGCCGGAGAGATTTCTCTCTGGGATGAGGGCTCGGGACAGCTTAAAAACGTGTTGAAGCTGAGTCGAAAGGAAAGCTTTGCCGCCAGGAGGAGGTTGCAGATTGTCTTCCAGGATCCGTATTCGGCCCTGAATCCGATGAAGAATGTCCTCACGGCTTTTGATGAGCCGATGCGCATCCACGGTTTGGGTGACAAAGCTGAACGATTCGAAATTGCCAGCCGAATGATGCTGGAAGTTAATCTTCGTCCGGAGTATTTGTCCCGTTATCCTCATGAGTTTTCCGGAGGCCAGCTACAGAGGATCTGTATCGCGAAATCTCTGGCCATGTCGCCCGAGGTTATCGTCTGTGATGAGCCGGTTTCAGCTCTGGATGTGTCGATCCAGGCTCAGACGCTTAATCTGATGCGCCGCCTGCAGCGTGATTTTAATCTCACCTACGTGTTTATTGCCCATGATCTGAGCGTAGTGCAGTATATGAGCAATCGTGTGGCGGTTATGTATCTGGGGCAGGTGGTTGAATTGGCTCCTTCGCGAGCTCTGTCGGACGGCGGGCTGCATCCGTACACACAGGCATTGCTGTCGGCGGTGCCGATCCCGCGCCTGGGAGCAAGAAAGGACCGGATTCTTCTGGAGGGAGATGTTCCTTCGCCGGCCAATCCGCCCAGCGGTTGCCGCTTTCATCCCCGTTGCCGTTACTGCATGGAAATTTGCCGCCGTGAAATACCCAAGTTGCAACTGCATTCCGATACGACACCGGAAAAAACCGGGGAACATTGGGTTGCCTGTCACTTGTATGATTAAATACTAAACGGCGTGATTTAGGATATTTAGGATAAAATGAAAGAACTTTTGCTTTAAGTGTTTGATTGTAAGAATACGCTGGTTTATAGAATGTTGATATTGCGTTGAATTGCCGAAAACAACATACAAAAAAGAGCCCTTGGCCGATGACGAGGGCTCTTTGTGATTGAATATTTGCCCAGATGTTCAAGAAGAACGTTAATCAGCTCTAAACAAACTTACCGGATGCTACTTCTCCGTTAGTGAACCGGTGATGCCTTCTCCGGTAGCCAACTCTTCGAGTGCGGCCTTCCAACCGGCGGCGGCAATTTCGGGAGCGGGCGGATTGTCCATGTAGTAGGTCTCGCCGCAGGCGGCTTCGTCAACGCGATCCATATCCGCTATACCGCGCAGACCGTACCTTTCCAGCATCGGCGGATAGAGAGCGGGGCAATGGCTGCAATAGTCGTAATACGGGGTGAAGTGCGAATACTCCAGCAGACGACCCTTGGAAGGACAGTAGCGCATGTCGATGGAGAACTTGCCGGTTCCGTCTTCGTTCAGATAAAGTTCCTGAACAAAGTCGGCCGCTTCTTCATTCAAAGAGTGCTTCCAGTACTCCCAGCAGCCGAAGATGCCTTTTTCCCTAACAGCATTTTCCAGCATGTCGAGGTAGTTATCGGAGATGTACTTCCAATATTCAAGGACTTTATCGTGACCGGCCGTCTCGTCCAGCCAACTGAAAAAGAGACTGTATGAAGGGATGAATTCGGTACAAGAAATCATGACCAACCTACCTCCTGACGAAACGCTGAATGCTGGCGCCGGTCTGCGGATCCCAGCCGCTGAATTCGGCGCGCCACGGGGTGTCCTCACAGAGGGTCTCATGTACCAGGGAGGTCGACCATTCATAGTTGGGGGCCAATTTGGAACCCAGCTTGCGGATATGCTCAACCGCGGGGCAAACCCGTACCGTGATGACCAACTCTTCCGGATCATCGGAGCGTTCAATCGTAACATCCCCGCCTTCGATTTCATAGATCTTCCGATAATGTTCCTCGATTGCGACGAGACCGCGTTCCAGCAGGTCGGCCTTGAGCGGGCCGTAATAGTTGCGTGTAAAGTAACGCAGATAGTCTCGGACACCCTCTTCTCCGTAATTATCGGTTAGGTATTGGATGGCCAGATTGAAAGCATTGTGGAAGTCTTTGTGAAGATAGACATTATCACTTGCTTTTCTATCCATTCGTAAATGAAGCATATTTCCTCCTGACTGCAGGCTACAAAAGCCGCTAGCTATAGTAGGTCCATATTAACATATTTGCCGAGCTTAAAGAAGGGTCGTGGTCGGTTACGATGATATAAATTTTTGACATAGCGTTATTTTTATTTTTGTCTTTTGAGAGGATGATGGACGCTGGCTATGAGAGGAATTTCCACCCCGATACGGATGTTCAGATTATCGACGAGCAGAAAGAATCGGTGCGTGACCGGCTACATGAATAGGGGTTGACGAAGTAGTCGGTGATCCGCGGTTAAAATACCGAATATTTAGATTAGGTTAGAATAATCGTAAACTCTATTCCGGATTTGGGCGGTTGTTTCCGGTCGCCTGTATCATTACGACGAGGTGAAGATTATGGAACAATCGGGTATCGGAAAGTGGGAGACGCGAGGCTTTGAGGCCTTTGCGAGCGGAACGTTCGGCAACGGCGGACAAAATTTGTTCGTGTCGGCCGCGGGCGTTTTGCAGCGGATATTTCAGTATGATGTGAACAATGACGGGTGGCCGGATCTGCTCTTTGCGAACAGCCAGAGTATGTTTGAACGGCCACCTTTGCATCTATATGAGTTTTTGCCGGAGTTACAGACTGCGCCGGGCGGTGAGCGGAAGTTGCGACGCTTGCGAACGGATCAGCGGGGCGAACTGGCGGCGAACGGTTGCCAGACGGCAATTCTGGCGGATTTGTCCGGGAACGGCATCAACGACCTGATTATCGCGTCGCGGCACAACGGTACGCATAGTGACAACAGCTCGATGATTTATTACGGCTCGGCAACGGGCTTCAGCGAGCGCTATCGTGTCGAACTGCCGACGAGTACCGCCTATGACGTGGCGGCGGGAGATTTTAACGGCGACGGACGGCTTGATTTGGTCTTTGCTTGTGAGGCGGGTCTGATGTTGTTTTATCAGACCCCGTTGGGGATTGACGGCGCGGCACGGGTAGATCTGAACTTGCAGGTAACGTCGGTTGCGGCGGCGGATCTCGACGGAGACGGCTACGATGATTTGTATATTAAGCTGACGGACGGCCGTGCGGCGGTGATGTGGGGCGGCAACGGCGGGCTTTGTGCCGAACGGATGACGTTTTTGCCGGTGCAGGCGGATGAGGCTGCGCTCGGGGCGGTCGGTACGGCGAGTACGGCTGGACGAGCCATGCTGGAGCAGTGGCGTTGTGAAATTTTGGAATTTACGGGCGGCGACACGGGGTGTGCTGAAGAAAGCTCTGCCGAAAATGCAGTGGGATGCGTTGACGCCGGACGCAAGTTGCTCTTTGCGGCGGACGGTGACGATGTGGTGCTGTTTGCCTGCTCCGCAGAGCGCGAGTTCGGCGAGTGTCTGCGGCTGAATTGCCCGGAGGCTCAGCATGCGGCTCTGGCGGATTTGAATGAGGACGGCGTACCGGAATTGATCGTTGCGACCTCAGCGGAGCGAAATGATCCGGGCATCACTTTTATCTTTTGGGGTGAGGCGGCGAGTGCGGCTGAGGCGGAACCGACAGCTTTGCCGAAATACGGTTATGACGCGGTGACGCGGCTCATCACGAAAGGCGCCTGTTATGTGCGGGGGATTACCTTGAATGCCGGAGACACTTGCCTGGCGATTGCGCAGAATCCATCGGCAGTGAACAATACGAGCAATGTGCATTTGCTCGGTTTCGACGCGGATCGGCGTTTGCTGTGGCGGCAGGCGGTGCCGGGCGGAAGTCCGCTACGAGTGCTGTACGACGAGCGCACGGAGCAATTGATTATTCCCAATCGTGAGTTCAATCCGCGCCAGGGAATCGAGCAGATTTATGTCTATCTGGGCGGCGAGGACGGCTATGTGCCGGATCGCTATTTGGGACTGCCCGGGCTGTCCGCGGTTGAGGGACATATTGTCGATTTTAACGACGACGGGCGTCCGGATGTGATAGTCGTCAATTGTTGCGAGGACGCGTCGTATAAGGATCGCGGTTGCTACATTTTCTATAATCGTGAACGCGATACGGATGGCACGGAATCTTCGGGAGCGGAGCATGAGGATGGCGTAGCGGACGAACCTGACGGAACAATTGTGCTCGAGCATGCGGCGTATCCGCCGTGTACATCGGAGGCGGATTTGCGTTCGACATATGAAGGTTTCGATTTTCATCCTTCCACTATTTCACCGGC
>JAAZIX010000187.1 GCA_012800655.1 Clostridiaceae bacterium
CCTGCCGCTCTATCACTTCGATGCCTGGCGTCTGAGCAATGCGCTTGAGTTCCGAGCGGCCGGCTTTGACGAATATTTTGAGCGCGGCGGGGTCTGCGCCATCGAATGGGCGGACAATGTGCGCGAGGCTGTGCCTCCGGATGCGCTGTGGCTACGTTTTACTCTGGTTGATGAATTGCCGGAAGCGTCGACAGAATTGCAAGAAATGTACGAGTCGGAGACGGTGGGTGCGGCGGTGCCGGTGCCAGAACTTTGCCGGCGCGAGATCTCCGCGACATGGAGCGATGTCGAGCGGCTGGCGGAATTGCGCTCTGCCTGGGAGGCATAGATGCGTATTTTACTGATCAATACGGCTCTGGATCATTGTGTCACGGCCCTGAGTGAGGGGGGAAGAATTGCTCGCGGTCTGGAGACTCCGGGACGACGGGCGTACGCTAATTTGCTCTTCCGGCAGATTCGGGAGTTGTTCGGCGCCGATACGGTCGCGGCGGAGGATATCGACGGAATTATTTGCGTTAACGGACCGGGTTCTTTTACCGGTCTGCGAGTCGGTCTGGCGGCGGCCAAGGGATTGGCGCTGGCGCACGACCTACGGATTGTTCCGGTCAATACTTTGCTGAATTGTTGCTTTACCATGCATGACGCGGATGTACGGGAGCGGACGGAGCTGTTGCCGCCGACCTGGTATGTGCCGTTGTTGGACGCGCGGAACGAGCGCCTCTACGGAGCGGTCTACGCAATGCCCGGAGCCGATCAGCTTCATTGGCATATCGAGCGTGAACCCCTGGTCGGAGCGGCGGCGGATTTTTTGAATTATCTGGAAAAGCGCCTGACCGACGGAGCGGTATCTACCGTTTGCGGTCGACCGAATTGCCGTCCGGAGCGGCTGGTTATCGGCTGGGCGGGAGCGATGCCGGAATATTTCCCGGCGGCGGTAGATCTGACTGCCCGTTTTGGACTCGAAGTGGTAATGTACAGCGGGATTTACGATTTTGCGGAAACTCTGGTTGAGATGGCTGTCTCCGCTCTGTCGGGGATGTTTCCGACAACGGTAGACGAAGCGAACGTATTAAAGATTCCGGAACAGCTTGAACTCGCGGCGGTCGATGCAGAGAACTTGCTGCCCCTCTATGTTTCGCCTGCTCAGGCGGAACGTTTCTTGGCTAAGCCGCCGTCTTTGCCGACTTCATAGATTTTTCGGTAATGGCGACGTCTTTTTCGCTGTTTTGACTAAGTACAGAAGTGAGTATATAATGTATATTATGAGCGAAACATGCAGCTTTTATGCAGAGAAGTGCGAAAATATTCGGCCGACATTGATTTCGCTTCAACCGGAAACGGCAGCACTGTGGCACGATATCGAAACGACATGCTTCCAGGCACCCTGGAGTATGGAGAGTTGTAGCGACTTTCTGACGGAGCGAACCAATCATGCTTGGGCTTTCAGTCTGGACAGTGGGAAAACGTTTATCGGAGCGGCGGCGCTGCAAGTTTTGCCGCCGGAGGCGGAATTGTTGCGACTGGCGATCAAGGAACCGTTCCGCCGGCATGGATACGGACGGCAATTTATGACGGCTTTGATCAAATGGCTGCGTGACGAAGGAGTGAACCAAATGTGGCTGGAGGTGCGGGTCAGCAACGAACCGGCCATAAGTTTATACGAGTCGCTGGGCTTTAAACGCAACGGTTTGCGCAAGCGGTACTACAAAAATAACGGAGAAGATGCTTACACATACGGTCGGACGATTTAAAAACGTTATTTTTACGAAAAACATTTGATTGTTCGACAAAAAACATAACAAAGGCATAAATTAATGTGATAGAATAAGTTTCGATGTGAACAGGATTCATTCTTGGTTCGCAACTAAGCCCTCCTGTCGGCTTTGAGAGGGGGGAGTCAAAACAAGGAGAAAAAAAATGGCAGAAAAAAAGAAGGAAGCGAGTGTGTTCAGCTATAATAAGCTTTGGAAACTACTCATTGACCACAACATGAAGAAGTCCGATCTCAAGCGGGCTATCGATGTTGCTCCCACAACAATGGCTCGTATGAGCAAGAACATGCCGGTCAGCATGCCTGTCCTTGGCAAAATTTGCAAAGTCCTTAATTGCAATATCGGAGACATTGTCGACTACATTCCCGAGAATCAGCGCTAGTAAACGACGACTGCTTCAAAGAGAAGAGAAAGACCGCGTGCGGACACACGCGGCCTTTTTATGCATCTTTATTAATACACGGCGGCGAAGCCATATGCCGGGTGTCATTTCAGGCGGCGCTAAATTTCCGGCAATGTGAGATAGCCGGCTTTGATCCAGCCCTTGCGGTACATCAACTCATAGCAGATCAGAGAAATAAGGGCGGGAATGAGGAAGTGGAGCAGAACCATGTACACAATCAACAGTACGGGAGACATGCTGCCGCTCATTGTGGCATAGGTGGTTATCTGTCCTACCAAGCCGGAGGTTCCCATGCCGGCACCCATGTAATTGTTCTCCATTCTGAAGACGAGGGTCGATAGCGGGCCGACGATGACGGCGGCCAGGGTGGAGGGAATGAGAATTTGCGGATGGCGGATTGTATTGCCGATCTGCAGC
>JAAZIX010000188.1 GCA_012800655.1 Clostridiaceae bacterium
GGCGCATCCCGGCCGGCGACCTCTTCTCTTTCATAATGTATATCTCGCAGATTCTCATGTCGATGATGATGCTGGCGTTCATCGTCATGAACATCACCCGAGCCAAGGCCTCCGCCGCCCGTATCATTGAAGTCCTAGAGACCGAACCGACCATAACCAATCCCGAAAACGCCGTCACCGAAATCCCCGACGGAACCGTCGTCTTTGAGGACGTGGGCTTCAAAATCAGCGGCGCCGACTTCGATATTCTCACCGACATCAATCTCCGCGTCCCGTCCGGCTCGACCCTCGCCGTCTTAGGCGGCACCGGCTCCGGCAAAACTTCGCTCATCCAACTCATCCCGCGCCTTTTCGACGTCAGCAGCGGTCGCGTTCTGCTCGCCGGTCGCGACGTCCGCGAGTATGATCTCACCGCTCTCCGCGACGCCTGCTCCGTCGTTCTGCAAAAGAACACACTCTTCAGCGGAACCGTTCGCTCGAATCTCCAATGGGGCAATCCCGACGCCACCGACGAAGAAATGGAAGATGTGTTGCGCCTCACCGAGGCCTTCGAATTTGTTATGGCAAAGCCGGGGGGACTCGACGCCGAGGTCGAGCAGCACGGTGCCAACTTCTCCGGCGGTCAAAAGCAGCGCTTGTGCATCGCTCGCGCCTTGCTCAAGCAACCGCGCATTCTGATCCTCGACGATTCGACCAGCGCCATCGATATGGCGACCGAGCGCCGCATCTGGAAAGCCCTTATGGACTATCGCCCCGAAATGACCAAGATCATCATCTCGCAACGGATTGATTCGGCCAGTCGTTGCGACCAAATACTCGTCCTCGACCACGGCCACATCTCCGGTCTCGGTCAGCACGAAGATCTCCTGCGCGATAACGAGATTTATCGCGAATTCTACGCCACTCAGAAAAAGGCTTTCGGTTCCGAATCCGCCGAGCCCCTTCCCGAGCAGACGACGGGCGCAACCCTCGCGTAGAAAGGAGATTTTGCAACTATGTCAAAAGACGCCAAAAACGCCAAGCGCCCCCCGAACGCTAAGGGCACCACGAACGCCAAGCAGGCTCCGAGCGGCAAGCACACCCCGCCGAGAGTGCAAAATCCGGCCCGGACAATCGCCCGGATCTTCCGCTATATGCGTTACGAAACCATCACCGTTATCCTGGCGCTGATCCTCATCGGTATAGCTTCATACACCGGTGTGGTATCGATGGGACTCATCAATCCGATACTCAACACCCTGATCAAAGACAAGTCGCTTGCCAATCTAGCCTACTGGCTCGGCATAATGGCCGCCGTCGCCCTCATCTCCGCCTTCACTAATTACGTCGCGAGTCGCCTGCTGGTACGCAGTTCGGTAAAAACCACCAACCGCCTCCGCAACGACCTGTTCCGCCATGTTCAATTCCTGCCGATGAGTTACATAGACAGCCGCCGCCAGGGCGACCTCATGAGCCTGTTCACCAACGATATCGACAATATCGAGCAGTCACTCGGAGACATCTTGAGCGATGTCGTGCGCTCGCTGATCACTTTTGTCAGCACTCTGGTCATGATGTTTATACTCAGCCCGATTCTAACTCTGATCACCATCGGAATGGCATTGGCGGTCTTTGCGCTCGTCACTCTCGTGGCGTCGCGTAGCGCCCGAGCCTTCCGCGCCCGCCAGGCCGATCTGGCGCATTTAAACGGCTTCGTCGAGGAAATGATCAGCGGCCAAAAAGTCGTGCAGGTTTTCAACCATGAAGAACAGGCCGAGGCGGATTTTTCTGAAAGTAACGATAAGCTCTTCAATTCCTCCACCCGCGCCAACGCCCTCTCGATGCTGATGCATCCCCTGGTTGGGAACCTGAGCTTTGTGCAATTCGCGGTCATAGCGATGGTCGGATCCTCCATGGTTATCAGCGGGGTCGGCGGTCTCGATGTCGGCATCCTCGCGGCAATGCTGCAATATACGCGCAGCTTCTCCCGACCGATCGTCAACATCGCCGGTCAGTTCAATGTTCTGGTCGGCGCCCTGGCCGGCGCGGAGCGCATCTTTGCCGCAATGGACGAACCGCTCGAGATTGACGAAGGCAACATCACCGTCACAACCGATGACGACGGCCAAAAATACTGGACCAACAGCGAAAGTAGCGTCCCGATCCGCGGCGATCTGGTCTTTGAAAACGTCAATTTCAGCTACGAACCGGGCAAATTGGTCATTAATGACATCTCGCTCTACGCGCGACCCGGACAGCGCATCGCCCTCGTCGGCTCGACCGGCGCCGGAAAAACAACGTTGGCCAATCTGATCAACCGCTTTTACGAAATCGACTCGGGGCGCATACTGATCGACGGCATCGATATTCGCGAAATCAAAAAGCGCGACCTGCGCAGCCAGCTCGGCATGGTGCTCCAGGATATTCATCTCTTCGACGGTACGATCATGGAAAATATCCGCTACGGCCGCCTGGATGCCACCGACGAAGAAGTCGTCGCCGCCGCAAAAGCCGCCAATGCCCACTACTTTATTATGCAGATGCCCGACGGCTACAACACAGTTCTGTCCGAAGACGCCGACAATCTCTCGATCGGCCAACGCCAGCTCCTCTCGATCGCCCGCGTCGCCGTCTCCAACCCGGTCGTCATGATACTTGACGAAGCTACCAGTTCCGTCGATACCATCACCGAACGGCAGATCAGCCACGGTATGGATCGTCTAATGGAGGGACGCACCGTCCTTGCTATAGCACACCGCCTATCAACCGTGTACAATTCAAACGCCATCTTGATTATCGAGGGCGGCGTCGTCATAGAACGCGGCGACCACGATGATTTGATGGCGAAAAAGGGCAGATATTACGAGTTGAACACCGGCCTGGCGCGACTGACATAGGACGCACACAAAACGAATATTTGCCCAAACCTGGAAAGGGAGAAAAACAGTTGAGCAAATTGAAGCTTGACAGCGAACTTCGTCTGCAGGACAGAGCACTGATCCGGCGCTATCTGATCCCAAACCTGATTCGTCAGGCCGCGCTGACAATCCTGAGCTTTTTTCGCGTCGCTATGGTTTCGAACCTGAGCCCCGAAGCTGCCTCCGCACTCGGATCCGTCGACTTCATTAACAACATTATCACCAGCATCGGTCCGGCAATAGGCATCGGCGGTCTTCTCGTCGTCGCCAACTACTACAACCACCGAGACTATGAAGGCACCGGCCGCGCCGCCGGCATCGCCCAACTCATCGGCTGCAGTTTCGCCTTTCTCATCTGCCTTCCTTACCACTTTTTCCGCCGCAACCTGATCGATCTCTTCTTTGGCGCCGCAACGGAACAGGTCAAAGTTTACATGGCGGAATACGCCGCCTATTCCTCTCTGGATTGTATGGTCTTCAACATGATCTCGATGGGCTTTGCGATTCAGAACGCCGTCCGGGTCACACGTCCGCAAAGCTGGCTCAGCATTATGCAGTACAGCTTGACCCTACTCCTTTCCTACATCTTAATCAACGGCGGCAGCATTGAAATCGGCGTAATCCGCCTGCAAGTCCCTGCCATGGGCATCAGCGGCGCCGGTCTCGGTTCGCTCACCTCATCGCTGATATCCTGGGTGCTTTTGCAGATCATGCTGCTTCGTGAGCGGCAACACTTCAACCTCACAAAGCTCTCCAGCTATCGCCCGAACCGCCGCCTCATACGCGACATCCTAAAATACGGCGTCCCGCCCTCCATGGAAAATACGACCTTTAACTTTTCCCGTCTGCTCACCCAAACAATCGTCGTGCTGAGCGGCACAATCAACACAGCGGCCAATACCATCAGCAATACGGTAACGGGCATCTACCTGATCGTCACGAATGCCGGTAACACATCCCTCACTTCGCTCGGTAGCCAAGCTTTCGGCCGTAACGATTTCCGTAGCGTCAAATACTATAATCGTTTCGTCTATCTGCTCACCACCTGCTCCCAGGCTGTCATGACCGCCGTCTATCTGCTCCTGAGCAACCCGGTCCTCGGGCTCTTTACGAACGACCCGGCCGTCATCCGCCGCGCTCATGAACTCATGATCCTCTACGTTATTATCGCTCCGCTGATTCACCACGGAGCTTTCGGTATACCGTCTCTGCTCCGCGGCCTCGGCGATGTACGCTTCGTCATGAGTGTTTCGATCTTTACCTCCGCCGTCGTGCGCCTCTTCTTCTCCTGGCTCTTTGCCATTCATTTCAACCTACAAGTCATAGGCGTATGGCTGGGCATGTTCGTTGACTGGCTCATTCGCTCGATTATCTTTACGATACGCTTTTACCGCCGCAAGTGGCTCCCTGTTCCCGCCGCCGCAGATTCTCCCCCTGCGGAGGAAAACAATTGAGTGATTTGGTTGACAGAGATCTTCGCCGGCAGGACAGAGTCCTGATCTGGCGCTATCTGATCCCGAACCTTATTCGCCAGGCCGGGCTTGCGGTCCTGGGCTTATTTCGCGTCGCCATGGTCTCAAACCTCAGTCCGGAAGCGATCTCGGCCATGGGTTCCATCGACTTCATTAATAGCATCATTACCGGCATCGGCCTGGCCCTCGGTATCGGCGGACTCCTTGTCGTCGCCCGTTACTACAACCGCGGAGACTACGAAACTACCGGCCGCGCCGCCGGTATCGCCCTGCTCATCAGTTGTGCCGTTTCCCTGCTCGTCTGCCTGCCCTATTTCTTCTTCCGCCGCAACCTGATCAATCTGTTTTTCGGCGCCGCAACGGAACAGGTAAAAACCTACATGGCGGAATACGCCGCCTTTACAGCCCCGGATTGCGTAATCTTCAACATAATAGCGATGGGCTTTGCGATTCAAAACGCCGTACGGGTTACACGTCCGCAGGGCTGGCTAAGCATCTTGCAGTACGGACTGACCCTGCTTTTTTCCTACATCTTCATCTACGGCGGCGGTTTCAAAATCGGCACTGTTATCCTGCAAATCCCTGCCATGGGCGTCGGCGGTGCCGGCCTCGGCATGCTCACCTCATCGCTGATTACCTGGCTGATCCTGCAAGTCATGCTACTTCGCGAACGCCGATACTTCGACCTCACAAAGCTCGCTAACTATATCCCGAATCGTCGCCTCGTGCGCGACATCCTGAGCTACGGCCTCCCGCCCGTAGCGGAGTACACTATCTTCTATATTTCCCGACTGCTCACCCAATCTATCGTTGTGATGAGCGGCACAATCAATACGGCGGCCAACGCCATCGGCAATTCAATCTCGGTCTTTTACATGTTCGCCGCGGCCGCAGGTCAGCTCACCCTCATCTCACTCGGCAGCCAAGCCCTCGGCCGCGAAGACTTCCGCAATATCAACTACTACAACCGATTCATAAATCTGTTCAATTTTTCTACCCATGCTCTCATGTCCGTCATCTACCTGCTCTTCAGCAATCCTATCCTCGGACTTTTTACGAAAGATCCGGCCATCATCGCCCGTACCAACGAGATCTTGATCGTTTATGTAATTGTTTCCCC
>JAAZIX010000189.1 GCA_012800655.1 Clostridiaceae bacterium
TTCGTTCCCGATCCACAGCGCCGCCGGAAAATCATACGTGACCTCGTCACAGGCCTCCCCGGTCGCCGCCGCGGCAATATTCGCGCAGGAACGTTCGCGCAAATAACCCAGCGCCTCGCCGCTGCTCCCAGCCGTCGCGATCGGCAACGCAAAGGCCGAACCCATCGACGCGCGCACGCACTTCGCCGACAGAGGCTTCGCTCCGCCGATTCCGATCACCAGCCGACAACCCAGCGCGTCCGCCGTCCGAATCATCGCCCCGACATTGGTCGGGTCCTGAACTTCTTCCAGCACCAGCACCGGCTCAAGCGTTCCGCCGCGCCAAATAGCCGCGTCTTCCTCGCCCAATTTCGGCAAAGCCGGTTGTTCGACCACTGCCAGGCAATCCGCCGGGCTCTCGAGACTTCCCAACTTTCGGTATAAAGGCGCGCTCATGAATATCGCCGTCGTCGCGGGTTGCCCGGATCCGCCGCCGTTCGCCACATCGCCAGACTCCGCGGAACAACCGCTCGCCGCATTGCTTGAATCAGTGCCGCTAGTTGCATCGTTCAACTCCGCGCTACTTGCCACATTGCTCGACTCCGCGACATCGCCGCTCAGCCGCTCGAGCAACGCGTCGACCGCCGAACCCGCCGCCACATACCTGCGCACGGGCTGCGCCGCCGTACCGTCGGCTTTGCCGATAAAATCATCGGGCAAAGGCAGGATCAGCAGTTGCGGCACCACCCCGCAATCGAGGGCGGTATGAATCATGCGACTGCCCTCGAGTAGCAGGTGATTTGCAAAGCGACCCTTGCCCCGACCGGCGCTCAAACGCACCAGGTCGCGAGCCAGCGCATTAGCATCACTCGTTATCACCGCTAAGTCGGAAAGTGACAAAACAAATTCCTCGGCACCAACGCCACGCGTCCCCGGTCGGACTAGCCGGCCTGGAGCGCGTCCATGGCGCGATCGCAGATCGAACCGAAAGCGGCCGGATCCGACACGGCGAGCTCAGCCAGGACCTTACGATCCAAATCGATCTGCGCCTTTCTCAGACCGCTGATCAGTCGGCTGTAATTGATGCCGTTCGCGCGCGCCGCGGCGTTGATTCTGGCGATCCAAAGCCGGCGGAAGTCGCGCTTCTTCGTGCGGCGATCGCGATAAGCGTAGGCCAGCGACTTCATAACCTGCTGGTTCGCTACGCGGAAAACCTTACTCTTATGGCCGAAGTAACCCTTGGCCTGCTTCAATACTTTTTTGTGGCGCCGACGCGAAGTCACGCCTCTTTTAACTCGTGCCATTTCCTCTACCTCACTTCATCCGAAACTAAGCTTTTTTGTACGGGATCATCTGCCGGACAACGGCGGCGTCCCCCGGGCTCGCAACCGTCGTGCCGCGCAGATCGCGCTTACGCTTGGCTGTCTTGTGCGTCAACTTGTGCTTTTTGCCGGCACGAGAACGCACGATAAGACCGGTGCCCGATACTTTAAATCTCTTCTTCGATGAACTATGTGTTTTCTGTTTTGCCATACTATCTCCTAATCTTATTCACAAATTCACAGTTTTCCTACTCACCGGCCGCTTTTCCCGCTCTCGGCGGAACTCCACCTGCCGGCATTATTTTCTTCTTTAACAAAATCTCTATTGTCGTCGGAGCTCTTCTTGCCGTCGGAACCTCACTTATCGTCGGAAGCTCACTTATCCTCAGAGTCTTCTTTTTCGTCGGAGCTCTTCTTGCCGCCGGAATCCGAGCGGATCGGCGCCAGGAACATCGTCATGAAGCGGCCCTCCATCATCGGACGGCGGTCAATCTCTCCCACCTCGGACAGTCGCTCGGCAATCTCCTCCATCAGCTCATAACCCTGACTCTGATAGGCCATCTCCCGGCCGCGAAAGCGAATCGAGATCTTGACGCGGTTGCCTTCGCCCAAAAAGCGGGCGGCATGGCGCAATTTGAACTGCAAATCGTGCTCCTCCGTCGTTAGTCTGAAGCCGACTTCCTTGACCTCAATCACTTTCTGCTTGCGTCTGGCCTCGCGCGCGCGTTTGGACTGTTCGAACTGATAACGACCGTAATCCATAATCCGACAAACCGGATTATCCGGACGCGGCGATATCAACACCAGATCCAGACCTGCGTCGTCGGCGTGTCTTTGAGCTTCCTCAATCGGCACAATGCCGACCATCGTACCGTTCTCGTCGATCAATCGCACTTCGCTGAACCTGATCGCTCTGTTTACTTGCATGCCTTCACTCTTGCGGGCTATGCTTATCACCTCCCAACAAAATAATAAGGAGCGCCCGCACCCGAACGCTCCTCAATTTACTCTGTCAACACTTGCCGCGGACGCGGGGATAAATCCCGTCCCAAGCAGTCGGCGTATAAACTGTGGCAACCTTTTCGCTTGCGCTTAAGGTGAGAAGCGGGTGCTCCTGCTTTCGCAACGCTTATGATAACCCACGGGTAAAATCATGTCAAATTGTGTTTTGTCCAAGCGGAGCTCGGACCGATTTTATTCGCGCTTATCGCGGACGGCTTCGATAGTGGCACGCAACTCCTCGGCTGCGGCGACAACCGCCGCCTCTTCGCGGCCTTCAACCATGATGCGGACAATTGGTTCGGTGCCTGAGGGACGAACGAGGATGCGGGCGATGCCCGGTCGAGTCTTCATCTCGGCAATGAGAACAAGAACGGGCGGGGCGGTGGCAAGAGCGCGCTTGGCCGCGGCGCTGACGGCACCGTCGGCATACTCCGGAACCGTTACGTGTGTGTTGTACTGCGGGAAAGTCAGCCAGTCGGAGAGTGCGACGCGGGTATCCATACCGTGGGAACGCAGAGCTTTTAGCAGAATCAGAGCGGTCAGAATGCCGTCGCCGGTATTGGCAAATTCGCGGATAATGATGTGGCCGGATTGTTCACCGCCAAGACCGTAGCCGCTCGCGACCATTTCGTGCATAACGTGGCGGTCACCGACGTCGGTGCGAACAACGCTGATGCCGCGGCGGGAACAGAAATCTTCCAATCCGGAATTGCTCATTACGGTCGTGACGATAGTGTCACCGGGCAGATCATCTTCCTCCTTGAGGTGGGCGGCGAGAATAGCCATGATTTGATCTCCGTCCAGAACTTCACCGGCAGCGGAACAGACCAATAGGCGGTCGGCATCGCCGTCAAAAGCCAGAGCGATATGACTGTCGGTCGCCACGGTCAGAGCACTCAGGCGTTCGACATTGGTCGAACCGCAATTCAGGTTAATGTTCAAGCCGTCCGGCACGGTGGCCGTGAGGATCAGATTGGCGCCGAGCTCGCTGAATACCTCGGGTGCGACTTGTGCGGCGGCACCGTTGGCACAGTCCAATACTATATTGTATCCCTGCAGAGAAAAGTCGACGGCGCTCAGCAAATGCTCTTTATAAATTCCGAGAGCCAAATCCCAATTGATCATGCGTCCGACTTCGTGCCCCTGGGGCGGACTGGATCCATGCCCCTCAAGGACGGCATCAATATAAGTCTCCAGGCGATTCTCCGCCTCTACGGTTAACTTGTAGCCGGAGGCATCGACAATCTTGATGCCATTGTACTCACTGGGGTTGTGGGAAGCCGAAATCATCGCCCCGGCGGAGAATTTGCCCCGTTCGGTCAGAAAGGACAACGCCGCCGTCGGCAGAACACCGCCCATCCAGACATCGGCGCCGGCGGAACAGATGCCCGCCGCCAGCGCCGCCGAGAGCATGCCCCCGGACAGACGCGTGTCCATACCGATAAGAATCCGCAAACGTGAAGGATCCGTTATTCCGACAACGGTTCCGGCCGATTTGCCGCCTTTTCCGCCGTCGGATACTATATCGACATCGACTTGGATGTCACCGCAAACCCTGAGAACCGCACCGGAGGCGGAATCGTCCGCCGTCTGCTCCCGCAAAAAGGCCACCAAAGCGCGGCCCATCGCCAACGCAAAGTCCGGCGTCAGTTCCTGATTGGCAACTCCGCGCGCACCGTCCGTACCGAAATATTTTCCCATACCAATTACTTCCCCTGTTTATTGATATTGATTGATTTAATTGTCACTGATTGGATCCCCTGCTAATCGACTTAATCAACCTGACCGGGATAGGAATTCTTGTCATCATCGTCGCTGATCTTGGCAATCGTGGCGATCGTGCGCCGCGGCGACTGCGACTGGAGCTGCCAGGCAGACGGGTTTATATTCTGAACCGTAAAGGAAAGTTCGACCGAATGATTCCCGGGTTCAAGATTTTCCGGCAATGTCATCGTGGCAACGACCCAGTCTGGATGCTCACGCATCTTGTTGATTGTGCTGCTACGGGCACGAATCGTCACGGTCATCAGCTGCTCGGAAATCGTGAGGGTCATGCCGCGCCTGGTCAATTCCTCAATATTGCCGCGCCGAACCTGTAAACCGGAGAAAGTATGATTCACTATCGGGTTCAAACGTAGTTGCACAAAGAACCATACCAATACCGCCAAAGCCAGGGAGGCGATTTTAAGCCCCCAGCGCCGGCGTTTACGGCGCTCGACCGCATCTTGAAGGTTGACTCGGCTACGTTCCAGGCGTCGGCGGCGGGCACGCGAACCTACACGCTGGGTGCTGTGTGCGAGGATCTCCTGCACCTCCGGGTCGTCAAGATCATCCATGCCCGGCGCAACGGAAGCGGCAACCGCGGCGGGATCGTCGACAACCGCCTCGGATATCACCGGCGAAGGCGCCGCGGCCTGCCTGGCCTGCTCAGCCTCGCGCATCAGCATCTCCTCTATCTTATCGCCGCCCTGTCCCGCCGCAATCGATTTGCGGAAGCGCGACCAGAAGCGACTCCAACCACTTTTTTTTGTCTCTTTTTTGTCCTCACCGCCGCCGAGAATCTGCAGCAACACGGTGCGTAAAGCATCGGCGTTATGCAGCGTATAGATTTTGCCCTCGCGCGTCACGGAAATCGAGCCGCGCTCCTCGGAACAGACAATGCCGATCGCGTCGCCGATCTCACTGGCGCCGATTGCAGCCCGATGTCGGGTTCCGAAATCTTTACGCAGATAGAAAGTGTCGGACAACGGGATGTGACAACGCGCCGCATGGATCCGCCCGTTGCGAATCAGCACCGCACCGTCATGTAGCGGCGAGTTCTTGTAGAAAATCTGCTCCAGCATGGGCGCCGTCAGGTTAGCGTCGAGAATCACCGGCGTGCCGCCGTCCAGCAACTCGCCCAGAGGCGTGCGACGCTCGATAATAATCAAAGCTCCGGTCATGCTGCGGGTCATATTCTCGCAAGCCACCGCAATCGCCTCAATCATCGCGATGTTGAGCGCGTCGGTGCCGCTCGCCGAATCCGCAACATTGTTGACCAGGGAGAAGGAACTGCGACCCACAGCTTCGAGAGCACGACGCAGCTCGGGCTGGAACAGCACCACCACACCGATGGCCAAGACCGAAATCGAATTTACCAGAATATAATTGATAGTCTGCATGCCGAGCAGCGAGCAGACCACCGCAAACAGAGCGATAAACAGCAGACCCTTGATCAACTGCCAAGCCCGGGTGTCGCTGAGCACCTTAAGCAGAAAATAGAAGGCAACCGCCGTGACGATAATGTCGAGCGTATTGGTAACAATCTCCTGCCAACCGTCCATACCGCCGAGTAGCAACAGACCACTGCCGATTTCCCGCCACAAACTGCGGAAAAACTCGACGACGCGGTCAGACAGACTGGTTAAGGTGAAAAGGTAGGCCAAAAACATTCGCGCTCCGTCTAGCTCAATCTAAAACTCATCCTCTTCGTCGGCTTCTTTGTCCAGCCCCTCAAGCGAGCGTAGCCAGATGATCCGATCATTGACGGTAATCAGTCCGTCCTCCTCCATCCGCACCAGTTCCCGCGAGAAAGAGGGTCTGGGTATGGCCAGCAGTCGTGCGGATATCTCTTTCGAAGCCGGCAGTTCCACCGACGGCGGCAATTCTTCCCGGACGGGGACCGCGTTAAAGCGGAAGCCGCTGCGTCGCACCTGACGGGCGCTCGGCACCCCGGGGCGGATAATCTGCATCGAGCCAGCCGCGGCAGCCATCCGCGCCGCCTCCTCTTCCTCCCGCGCTTCCTCCTCCTGCTGACACGCATAAAGGTCGAGCAGATAAGCGGAAATCTTTTGCCGCAAACTGCGCTGTGCCAGTACGGTAATGCGCCGGTTGCGCTCCTGCACCTTGTCGGCCAACCACTCCGTCGCGCGCTCGGCCAAAACGGGAAACTCCTCCATCAGAGAGAGGAAAATATCTTTCGGAACGGTAAGAATCTTACAGCCGCTCAGCGCTTCGATGGCCATTCCGTACTTATTATTACTGCCTAATATGTATTCCAAACCGTACATATCTCCGGCCTGTAAAAGTTCAATCGTGGCGAAGTCGCCGCTACCGGCATACTTCTGAAGCGCCAGCTGGCCCGAAACGACAATGCCTATACCGGTACACTCGTCACCTTCGTTGGCCAGGACCTCGCCCTTCCACATAACCTTGATATTGATTCGCGAACCGAACCGACGGAAGACCTCACATCCGATTGAGGAAAAAAGACTTGCCTTATTTAAAATGTCACAAGCTCTTTTCATATCCACCCTCCGCTACTGCGCCGCCGGATTGCCGCCCGAGACACAGACGTATCTAAAACATCCGACCGCAAGTGTAACACAGAACCGCCGACGCGTCACTAGGCGCACCGCCCTTTTGCGTCGCCTTTTGCGTCGCTCGCAGAACGCTTGTACGCACTATTTTCACGCGCCACTTTCACCTACCGCTCTTAACCGCCGATTCCACCCGCCGATTCCACCCACCGCTTCCACCCACCGCTTCCGCCCACCGCTTCCGCCCACCGCCGTTAATCTCCGCACAACTTGCACTTTCGTCATCGTCGCCGGCAGTTCAGCAACACTGTGACCGCCAACTTCGCCAGCCCTTACAAAGCCTGCGTTTTTGCCGACGACACCGCCAACTTTGCTTTTTTTACTTAAAAGTTTCCTTTGAACCTACTTTTGAAGCTGCTTTTGAAGCTGCTTTTTTGACCTATTTTTCGTAGCCTTGTTCCGATGTCCAAATATACAGCCGGTAACTGTCCTCGAGATCGGGCGTTTGCTCAGCCGCAACCTGCCGTTGAGTGGACAATATACGCAAATATTCAACCTCACCCTCAAAAAATCTTCGCGTCACGTGATACGGCTCAACCAATTTGTCACTGTCCGCAACCGCGATTTTATACACTTTTCCTTTGGCAAAACCGGCGATTCCGGCTTGCGTATCATGCGTTATCACCCTGCCCCCGCGCAGAATAATAATCCTATCGCACAGATCTTCAACATCCTTAACGTCATGGCCGGCAACGATAAGCGACCTTTGACGGCCCACATCCGCCAACAATTGCTTAAAATTCAGACGTTCTTCCGGCGCCGGCTCCGTCTCGGGCTCATCGACTAAAATCACACCGGGATCACTCTGCAAAGACAAAGCGAGTCCGAGACGCCTGTTCATGTCGTCGGTCAACGCTCCGACCTTCGTCCTCAGTTTCGCGAAGAGATTCACTTTCGTCAGAAGTTCTTCTGTTTGGCTTTCGATCTTCTCGATCGGTACTTTCTTCAGTTTGGCCAGATGTTCCATTAGTTCAATAACCAGCATCGTATTAAAAAAGTCGAACTTCTGCGGCAGAAGAGTAATCTTCGCAGAAATATTGATTTCGCCCGAATCCGGGTCAATTATGCGAGTAAGACAACGGAGCAGGGTAGTCTTGCCGGATCCGCCCGGACCCAACAGACCGTGAACACCCGGCCCTATCGACAGGCTGATATCGTCCAACGCCCTGACTTCTCCAAACGATTTGCTTAAATTTTTAATTTCAATCATATGTGCTCCTATTTGCGCCCCTATTTCTTCGGATCCGCCGTTCCACACACACACCGCTCCTCGCACAACCTGCGTTTTCGCCAACGACACCGGCAACCCAGCGATTTATGAAACTCGCTCGCGCCACCCGACAACCGGCAGCCTCACCGTTCCTCACACAACCTGCATTTTTGCCGACGTCGTCGGCAACGTAGCGATTCTTGAAGCTCGCTCGCGCATCCTCGCACGCACCTTCACACAACCTGCATTTTCGCCGGACACACCGGCAGTCTCACAATCCAGCGCACGCACCTTCGCACAACTTGCGTTTTCGCCGGCGCACCTGGCAGTGCCGCTACTTAAATCTAAAAAACTTCTTTTCAAAAACAACGGCCGCTATGGACAAAAGCACGCCGGCAAGAAAAACGTAGAGGTAGTAGTTGAGGAAATTATCCGCGGACGCAAGGACCGTCGGCTTAATAATAGTGAAGACGCTGGCTCGCAAATCGGAAAACGGCAAAATGCCCAGCACTAAGAAGATAAAAACAAACATCGCCGCCAGGGTTACGGAGCGCAGAATCAGCGCGACAAAGTAAAGCACGGCTGCGGCACACACATAAA
>JAAZIX010000190.1 GCA_012800655.1 Clostridiaceae bacterium
CTGCGTTGCGTATAAGATAAGCTTTTTATATGTATATGTCAAATCAACGGCGCGCCCAGTAAAAATGTGTTGAAACCGCTGTAATGACTCGTGCATTGATAATTACCGCTTTCACTTCCGATCAAAGAGCGTTACTCTTAACTTGGCGTCGGTCAGCAAAGCAACGAGGAGAAGGAGCAACAGGTAGAGTCCAATTGTTACGCCGCGACCCATTGACTCTCCTGTTACCGGTATGACATCATCTTCAATCTCTCCTGGAGTCGTTCCGGAATCTGTAGGATTTGACTTCAGGATGGCACCTCGAATTATATAATAGGAGAAACTATCACCTTTAATGTATATATTTGATCCTATGACTTCTGCCGCCACGGGGACTTCACCTTCGGGAGTAACATGTAGCACCTCGACCGTTTCCGGAACAAGATTCCCAAGAGGGGCAGAGAACTCTACAAGTTGTCCCGGCAATGGCTGAAGATCCTCACTCTGCAGATTCCTAAAGCTTACATCATAGACTTCCGATTCAACGCCAACTTCCATCCCTTCGGGGGAATCCGGCAGTGGCTCGCCGAATTCGGAAACGGGATCATAGTCCGGAACAGAATCCACATACATAGAGATCTGATCAAGCGGAGTATCGAAATTGCTGTCTTGCAAATTAGCTTGCAATTGTGAAGCCTGATCCCCGTCAGCAATCGGGTTAAACTTGATGGCAATATCTCCTTCTATCGTCTCCGTTATTTCATTCCATACGGCGGTCAAAGTCATACTTTCGTCAAACTCAATAGTACGTTGTGAAGCGGGGTAGTACGTTCCATCGGGCTTGCGATAGCCCATAAAACGATCTGTTCCGCGAAGCGGAGCTTCAATTTTGCCCACATGACCCTTTCCGAATCTCATGGTTTTAGCTTGCAGGGCTAACCCTCCGCCGTAATCGAAGGTTATTTCTACCGGCTCGCCGTAGCGTGCATATAGTACAGTGTCTTCCATCAAGGGTTCGTTCATGTACGGCGCACCATCCGCATATTTCCAGCCCGCCCAAAGCTCTCCGTCTTTTTGCAACATCATCGTGAAATCGTCACCGAACCCATCTTCTACATAACTCCCCGCTGCTACAGCAAACGTGGTGTTAAGTGCAATTTGGGGGTCTAACCAGCGTCCTTCACCGGCATCAAATTTGACAAAGATTACTTTTGTCCAAACAGCTGTTAACTTTGTATCTTCGCTAAGTTGCTGGCCGTTATAGCGAGTACCGTCCGGGAGAGTGTAATAGGAAATCTTTTTACCATCTGCAGAAACCAGCTGATACATGGAGATGTCCTTGTCTACCCAGATACTACCTTTGGCAATATGCTCACTACTACGTGTAAACTCCGGCCCCATATCAAAGCTTACAGTAATGGTTTCTCCCCAAAGGGCTTTAAGGGTGATATCCGAGCCGATTTTTTCGGAGCGATACAATCTACCATCAGGTGTTATGAGGCCGCCGTAAAGGTAGCCTTCACGCTGAGCATCAAAATCAGAGGGAGCACTATGGTTCGGAGGATATTCTTTTTTAACAATACGATCCTTCAGTACACCGTCTTCAAAATCCAGAAGTTTTCCTCCGTTGCCGTCAATTGTAACGGTAATTGGTAATGTATATTGTGCATAAAGCGTTGTATCTTCCGTAATAATGTCGTAGTTAACTACTCTGCCATCGGCAAAAGCCCAGTGTGTGCCCACATAACCTTCTTTTTTGAAGAGCTGGTCTACGGAAGGAAGCAACGCGGGGGAATTTGGGTTTGCGAGTCTGGTTAGCGGACTATTCGGATCAACGGGCGTGCCGCCATTTGCATCAAATGTTAGAGCAATACCTTCCTGCCAAATCGCAGTCAATGTCGTATCGGCAGTCAACTTCTCGCCGTTATACTTCGTTCCGGCAGGTGTCAAATAGCCAACCACAAATTTATTCCCGTCTTTAAATATATCGCCGAAGTAGTTACCGGGAGCTTCAGCCCAGCTCGTGTTTTTATCTAAGGAAATATCTATGCGAGAAACCGCAGGGCCCATGTCTAAAGAAATAGTGATTTGTTCTATCCAGAGAGCGTCTATATTGGTATCGGAGGACATCGGAGTATACATACAGTCCTTTCCTTTGTTTGGACCGTCAGCGAAACCCCAGCCTATCCAACGATAGCCTTCACGTGTTGGCCAGGGAGCGTTAGCCGGGAGAGACCCTTTGGCGGCAGTGGTAATAACTTTCGTGCTACCATCTGAGAACAATCCGCCATTAGCGTTCCAGGTGACGGAGATCTCATCTGCCCAGACGGCTGTAAAACTCATTGGTTCACTAATCAGCATATCAGACAATTTGTACGATTTATGTGTACCGATACCGTCGCTCCATGCGACGAAAACCTTACCACTCAATGCGGGTTCATCAGGAACATAGATGTTTTCGCCTTTTCTTCGATAATAGCTAAAAGTTTTGCTCCCATCCCAGAACTCACCCTCGCCCGCGTCGAAGTTGATTAGGATACCCTGTTCCCATTGAGCAGTATATGTTCGCGTAGCGGAAGCAATGATATCTTCGTTAGGAGCAAACGACTCACCGTCACTTTCCCAACCGGATAAGATAAATCCCTCTCTTTCTGGCGTGAGAGGCCAAATCGTTGAATCTTTAAAAATTGTTTCTGTATATGTATCACTTTCCGATTCGAATCCCACGTTAAAGAGACCCCCGGCGGCATCGAATGTAACGGTGACTTCTTCAGTTTCAGCCGAAACAGGAAAAATATTACCTAGGTTACCCAGCATTAACGAACCAAGTAAAACAACTAGCAACAGACCCTTGGCAAACTTGTCTCTATTAGCAGAACACATACTTACCTCCTTGGAATAGTTTCTCCTAAGAACTATTAGAAACATACATAACGATTCTATAATAATATTAAAAAGGAAACAAGTACGCGCGAGATCAAAACCTTCGCGCTCAAATTGATGCTTGGTTTGACATGAGTCACTACGACCCAACGGTTAGCGGGACAGACAAAAATCCGCATGCCGCAAATAGCATGCGGACCTTTGTGTTCGAGCAGGGAGACTGACATCCCCGTAAATCTCAGCGGTGTGTGCAGTAAACTGAAAAATGTTTTCGCAAACTCAACCTAGTAGTTCCATGACGCTCTGTGCTCCCGGCTCGAAAGAGATCAGACGCGCAGCCGGGGCACCCCAGGTTGCGGTAAGTCGAAGACGCAGGCGGTCGGTGCGAACGTCGCAGTCCTGCAGATATAGACGGCGGTGGTTATCTTTTATGTCCAGGAACGGTTGCCAGCCGGCTTCCGTTCCTGATTCGGCGCACGTATCAGAACAGAAATATTCCACGACAAAATCCCGAGCCATAATCGCCGGCATGCCGAAGACGCAGCCTTCCGTAAAACGGTTACAGAGCATCGGCAGCCATTTGAGCCCCGCATGTCCGGAGCAACTGTCGCGGTTCAGGTCGCTGTCCCAGACAATCCGGATCAGACGCAAATCAACCGGAGCCGGGAACTTGTAGGTAACGGCTTCGCCGGGCACGAGATCGATTCCATGCACGGCATCGCCGACTTCGCGGTCGTATCCGTCACGGATCAGGTCGGGATCGCGGAACGGGGTCACATCGGCGTCGGCAGTGGCGGCGCGAGTCTCGCCGCTCAAATTCAACTCGAGTTCCGCCGCACGGCTCAGCTCGAGCGGCTGCCTTACATAGTTCGGCATGTACAGTTCAACCAGTTGAGCGAGATTGCGAAGTCGATCGCTCTGTCGCTCATAGACCTGTTGCGGAGTGAGATTATGGCGGACAGCGAGAGTTGCAGCGAGACCGACGGCTTGGCCGAGGAGAGCACAGGTCGACATAACCCGAGTTGAACTCAGAACGATATGTGTCACGCTGATATTGCGACCGGCCATAAATAGATTCTCGACATTGTACGAATATAGCGCGCGGTAGGGGATTCCGTAGGGAGCCCGTACCGGTCCGTTATGGTTGGGATTGCCGGGGTGGGTGAAACCGCCCGGATGGTGGTCGTCGAGCGGCCAGCCGCCGTGGGAGATTTCATCGGGGAAACAGCGCGGCTC
>JAAZIX010000191.1 GCA_012800655.1 Clostridiaceae bacterium
GCGAGCTCATTCTCTCAGGAGGTATCCCCAACGAACTCTGGTACTCCTTCTCAGACATTGCCCTGTTCGAGCAGGCGGTAAAGAACTGGCTGGCTCTCAAGGAGATCAGCCCTGCGCTCATTTCCGCGGCCGGTGATCAGGTGCCGCCTGGTGCGGAGGAAGTACGTATCCGGCGAATGGGCGAACTGGTAGAGGAATACGGCAATTACTGAAAAGGAAAATCTGAGCAATGTTAAAGCCCTTTTCGAAGCTTTCCGTCATGTAAGTCTATCGGGCGGTGTCATTTATAATTATCGCTTCCGTGTTTAATGCACTTGGTGAGAGATAGTCCGGTGCCGGATCAGCGCCGCGGTTCCAAACTTTGGCACTTTTTTCTTTGCCTCCCTCACGTCGCCAAGGTTCCGTCTGTGCTACAATAGCCCGGAACAATGACATAGTTATGAGGAGATATTATTGATGAACATCATACTCACCGGCGATCGCCCGACCGGCCGTCTGCATATCGGACATTATGTCGGCGCTCTGAAGCGGCGTGTCGAGCTGCAAAATTCCGGGGACTTTGACGAGGTCTATATCATGATTGCCGACGCTCAAGCGCTGACCGACAATGCCGACGATCCGATCAGGATTCGTTCGAGCGTTCTCGAAGTCGCTCTGGATAATCTTTCTGTCGGCCTCGACCCCGACCGGTCGGTGCTCTTTGTTCAGTCCGGCGTCTATCCTCTTACCGAACTCTGTTTCTACTACCTGAACCTGGTCACCATCGCCCGCCTGCAACGTAATCCGACTGTTAAGTCGGAGATTCGCCAGCGCGGCTTTGCTTCCAGTATCCCGGTCGGCTTCTTCGCCTACCCGATCAGTCAGGCTGCCGACATCACCGCTTTTGACGCCACCGTCGTTCCGGTCGGTGAAGATCAACTGCCGATGCTCGAACAGTGCCGCGAAATAGTCCATAAATTCAATGAGACCTACGGCGAGACACTGGTCATGCCCCGGGCCGTTGTTCCCGAAAACGAGGCCGCGTCCCGGCTACCCGGCACGGACGGCAAGGCAAAAATGAGTAAGTCGCTCAATAACTGCATCTATCTCACCGACGACAGCGAGACCGTTCGCCAAAAGGTCATGTCTATGTATACCGACCCGGGTCATATCCGTGTTGAGGATCCCGGTCGAATCGAGGGCAATACCGTGTTCACTTATCTCGACGCACTATCAACGGATGACCATGTCGCCGAGTATTGGCCGGAATATGCCAATCTCGAGGAAATCAAGGCGCATTATCAGCGCGGCGGACTGGGCGACGTTAAGGTCAAACGTTTCCTTATTAAGGTGCTGGAAGAGATCTTCTCTCCCATCCGGCAGAGACGGGCATATTGGGAGGCGAGAATCCCCGAAGTCGTCGATCGACTGGAGAAGGCAACGACAGTTGCCACAGCCAAGGCGCAAGCCACCGTTGAACGCGTGCGCTCCGCCATGCGAATTGACTATTTTGCGAATGACACCTTCCTCCGCGAGGCTATAGAACGATATACGTAGCCATGAGCACAAACGAAGAAGTAATTATAGATCAGACTCCGGATCCGGTCTCAGGATCTATTTCGGATTCACCCTCAGACCCGGCTGAAATGAGGCACGAACACAAATTCTACCGACTCCTGCCAGATCGGGTCTTTCAAGCTTTCTTCATCATCCACTCTCTGTACCTTCTTGTCGGAGGTTACAACGAAGCCGCACTTGCCCCCACACCGTTGTCCGTTGCGATTTATTTGCCGGGTTTGCTCTTTTTCGCAGCTTATCTGCTCTTTACTTTTCAATTATGCCGCTTCCTGAAGCCGGCGACGATCAAAGAAATCTCCGTTTGGGTGTGGTTCTTCTATGCCCTCATCCTGTCCGTTCACACGCAAATGGCTTCAGTGGCACTGGGGCTGTTACTCATCTCGTTTGTGTTCTGCTACTACAGAAAATATCGGCGTATTTACCATCTGATCCCGCTCGCCGCCCTGTTCGCACGAATGTTGCATCTATTGCTAACACCGCCGCCGGAAAAACTTCCACAGATCTTTGCAAGTCTACCTGCCAAACCTTGGTTGGAGCCTGCTTCGAAACAGGCCTTGAACACGTTCATTGCCGTCTCGGCCGTTCTGCTGCTCCTTTATGTCGGTAGCCGGATCCGCAATCGGGTTGTTAAGCGAAAAGAATCGGATTCTACTACGGATCACACTTCTGATCGCACTTCAAATTGTATTTTACCGGCGAAGCTGGGTCTGTCCGACCAAATTTATAATTCCGTGACCAATACGGCGGCTTTCATAATCCTAGCCATAGCGGTCGTGCTTAATAGTGTCTGGGGCGGCCTCTACCTAATTGCGCGGGTGCGTCTCTTTCATGCCTCTACTTTCGATATGGGTCTGTTCACTCAGATGTTTCACTATATGCGCCGTGACTTCACCCCGCTGACGACCCTTGAACGTGACGGTCTGCTATCGCACTTTCACGTACATATCTCACCAATATACTATCTCCTCCTACCCCTCTTTGCCCTCTTCCCGCGCCCGGAAACCTTAAACATCGCCCAGATTATTGTGGTTGCCTCGGGCGTAATTCCGCTTGTGTTGCTGGCAAGAGAATGGCGTTTTTCGACTCAGGCCACAATTCTTTTCGCCGCCTTATACCTCGCCCAGCCGGCGATGATTCTCTCCAACTTCTACGACATTCATGAGAACATTTTCCTGGCGCCGCTTGTTTTGTGGCTGATCTATGCCGTTCGGCGCGGTGGTCCGATTCGCATTACGCTCGCCACGATTCTTCTGCTCATGGTCAAGGAAGATGCCGCACTCTATGTCATTTCCATTGCCCTCTGCCTCTTCGTCGGAGCGAAAGACCGCGACCTGACCGTCATGCCCGCCCAACGCGCCCGCATGACCGCGTTGCTGATGACCAGCCTCGCCTTAACCGCCTTCATTCTTGAGATTTCTTATCTTGCTAATTCCGGTAGCGGAGCAATGACCTGGCGCTATAACAACCTGCTGACCTACCCGCAACTCGGTTTGCCCGGCATTGTTTTGACCGTCATTGAAAATCCGACCTTAATCCTGACAACTATCTTCGTTACCCCGAAAATCGGCTACATAATTCTGACTTTCCTCGCAATGGGACTGTTGCCCCTACTGATGCGTAAGCGCGCTCTATTTTTCCTCTGGCTTCCCTTCTTGGTCATGAATCTACTGAGTAACTACAAATACCAATTTGACATCACTTTCCAGTACAACTACGGTTCGCACGCACTGCTTTTGATCACGGCAATGCTGTCATACATCCGGCTTCGCCACAGTGATATTAGGTACGAAAAGCTCGTTGCCAATGCTCTTTTACTGGTTGCACTGGTCGGGGCATTCACTCAAAGTGCTATCTTTCTTCGCGAACGCAACCACTCAATTCAAAGTTTGCTTAATCCCTCTCAGACAAACATTCTTCGCCACGAAACTCTGCCACAGATTCCCCGCGATGATGTCATTGTTGTCGCGGACACTTTTTTGACCGCTCATCTCGCCGACATTCGCGAATTGTACGATATGGGCTACTATAACACTACGAAAGAACGCCCCGATCCGGACATGCTGGTTCTACTTCGCTCACGACGCGAACAATACAAAAACTTACCCTTTTTCCTGGAGAAGGGCTACGTAGAGTCGGAACTATCTAACGAGGAAATCATGGTCTTTACAAAGCCCTAGCCCGACGCTATGCCTTTGAGTTGAATCAGAATATCGCGGAAACGCGCCGCATTTTCGAAATCCCATATCTTAGCCGCCGCATCCATTTCACGCTCAATTTTAGCCATTAATTTGCGCTGAGCATCGGCATGCAGCTCGCCAAAGCGTTGCAACATCTCTAGCGGGGCAGGGCTATCCGCGCGGGAGAATTCTGTTATTTCCGAGACTGTGTCAGGATCCGCGTTCGTCTGGTATGCAAATAGAGCATCGTCGACGACGGGTACCGGCAGGCGCACCGGCGGTAGGCTGAGGCGGGTGGGCAGACCGTCCTTACGCCGCGAAGGAGTCGTCGGACGGGCGGCGGACGGATCAATGCGGCGCCGCTTGGCCGACTTTTTCCCGGAAGTACGCGCCGACTCGGCCTCGACCTCGTCCAGACTCTTTTCCAAAGTATCCAGAGTATCGCGAATCGCTTTCTTAATTGTGCGCGGCGTTATATTATGCGCGGCGTTGTATTCTTCCTGAATTTGCCGGCGGCGGTTCGTCTCGGCGATGGCGCGATACATCGACTCCGTGACTTCGTCGGCGTACATGATTACCCGTCCGTTGACATTACGTGCGGCGCGACCGATGATCTGAATCAATGAAGTCTCCGAACGCAGGAAGCCCTGCTTATCCGCGTCGAAAATCGTAATCAGCGAAACCTCCGGGAGATCCAGCCCCTCGCGCAACAGATTGATTCCCACCAGAACATCGAACTCGCCCAGACGCAGATCGCGCAGAATCTCCAGACGCAGATTATTGTCGATATCCGAATGCAGATAACGCACGCGCAGTCCCGCCTCGGTCAGATAATCGGTAAAATCCTCAGCCATGCGCTTCGTCAAAGTTAATACGAGAGCACGCTCTCCGCGCGCCACGACCTGCCTGACCTCACCGAGCAGATCCTCGATCTGCCCTGCGATCGGGCGAACGGCGATTTGCGGGTCAAGCAGACCGGTCGGACGGATAACCTGCTCCACGGTGCGACGGCTATGGGCGGCTTCATAGCGCGAAGGAGTGGCGCTCACCGCCACCATCTGCCCGACGCGTTCCTCAAACTCGGTAAAGGTCAGCGGACGGTTGTCCAGAGCCGAAGGCAGGCGGAAGCCGTACTCAATCAGAGATTCCTTGCGCGCCCGGTCACCGCGGCTCATGCCGCCGATCTGGGGAATCGTCACATGCGACTCGTCAACCATCAGCAGATAGTCGTCCGGGAAAAAGTCGAGTAGCGTATAAGGAGGTTGCCCGGCTTCGCGACCGTCGATATGGCGGGAGTAGTTTTCAATGCCTTTGACGAAGCCGGTCTCGCGCAACATCGTAAGATCATAGCGCGTGCGCTGTTCCAGGCGATAAGCCTCCAGAAGTTTGTTTTGTTCGCGAAGTTTTATCAGTTCCCCATCCAGCTCGGCCTCGATTCCGATCGCCGCCTGCTCGAGAATCTTCATCGTGGTCGCGTAATGGCTGGCCGGATAGAGCTGAATATAGGTTCGGGCGGCCAAAATCCTCCCGGAAGGGTATTCGATTTCCTGCAGGCTCTCGATCTCATCGCCGAAAAAACTGACCCGAATGAACATATTATCCGACTCGGGCGGGAATATATCCAACGTATCGCCCCGCACCCGGAAGCAACCGCGCTTCATTTCATAGTCGTTGCGCTCGTACTGAATGCCGACCAGCTCGGCAATAATTTCGTCGCGATCCTTCCGCGCGCCCTGGCGCAGATTAAGCCGCAAAAACGCGTAGGTCTCGGGATTGCCGATACCGTAAATGCAGGATACGCTCGCCACCACGATGACGTCACGCCGCGAGAGGAGCGAAGCCGTCGCGGAATGGCGTAGCCGATCGATTTCGTCGTTAATCGCCGAGTCTTTTTCGATATAAGTATCGGTCGCGGCGATATAGGCCTCAGGCTGGTAGTAGTCATAGTAGCTGACAAAATACTCCACCGCGTTATCCGGGAAAAAGGCCTTAAACTCGGCGCAAAGCTGGCCGGCCAGGGTTTTGTTCGGCGCGATCACAAGTGTCGGGCGTTGCAGTCGCTCGATGACATTGGCCATCGTAAAGGTCTTGCCGGAGCCCGTGACACCCATCAGGGTCAGGCAGGGCTCACCCGCCTGTAACCCTTCGATCAGACTTTCTATCGCCTGCGGTTGATCGCCGGTCGGTTTGAATTCGGTTGTCAGCCGAAATTTATTCATCGGCGGACGGCACCTCCGCATCCGTTTCGTCAGCCGAGCTGTCGGCATCGTCCGCTTTTGCACCGTAGTCCTCATCGGATAGCGCCTCGGTCTCAGCGGAGAGC
>JAAZIX010000192.1 GCA_012800655.1 Clostridiaceae bacterium
GGCTTGGACGTAACGTCTCCGATCAGAGCCTGAATGTGCTCCTGATCGCGTAGACGGCGGTAAGCGTTCAGCGCTTCGGTCTCATCGCCCTGCTCATTGAGGCTGATGAACCTGATCTTCTTGCCCAATATGCCGCCCTTTTCGTTAATTTCCTTGATGGCCAGCTCAGCTCCCTGCTTAACTCCAAGACCATAAACTGATAGTTTTCCGGTTTCGGGAGCAAGGCCGCCAATAATGATCTCATCTCCTCCGGTAGCAGTTTTATTGCAACCAACAAGAGCGCTCAGCAGCAGAAATACCGCCAGTAACAATGCCCACCATTTGTTTCTCATATCAATGACTTCCTCCATTTTCTGAAAACCGGTAGCTTTAAGCCGCGGGACAGCCTCGAACTGCCTGTTTCAGTTAATTAATTTTATCTATTCTATTTATGCGGATACCGTTTGTCTACAGCTGAAACCGTTATTTTTTTATTTTTCGTGCTTTTATCCACTATTTGCCAAGTTATATTATGCAGTATTTGTGCATAACGATACATCGACAGGAAGTTTGCGCGCCGCGCCGCTATACATACGGGGTCGTAGCTAAGAGTTTGGTGCATTTTAATATGCATCTATTATAACCGAACGGGGTCAGTTAATCAGAACCTGCGCTAAAAACGCTTTCGTCCTCTCGCCCTGCGGATTTTTAAAGACCTGCTCCGGCGGTCCCTCTTCGGCGATCTGCCCCTGATCAAGGAAAATCACCCGACTGGCGACATCGCGCGCAAAATACATCTCATGTGTAACGATCGCCATCGTCATGCCCTCAGCGGCCAAATCGCGAATCACGTCCAAAACTTCCCTGATCATCTCAGGATCCAGCGCCGAAGTCGGCTCGTCAAATAGCATCACCTCCGGACGCATGGCCAACGAACGGGCAATCGCCACACGTTGCTGCTGTCCGCCCGAGAGACGCTGGGGAAACTCATTAATCTTATCGAGCAGTCCCACCCGGCGCAGTAATTCCGCGGCGCGCTCCTCGGCCTCGGCCTTGGTCGCCAACTTAAGCTGCAAAGGCGCAAGAGTGATATTATTCTTGACACTCAAGTGCGGAAATAAATTAAAACTTTGAAACACCATGCCCATACGCCGGCGAATCAGATTTATATTCGTCTTAGGATCGGTAATATCGATCCCATCCACAATCACCTGTCCCGAAGTCGGCCGTTCCAACAAATTAAGGCAACGCAACAATGTACTCTTCCCCGATCCGGAAGGTCCGATAATCGCAACCTGCTCACCGTTTTCAATCCGCATATTGATTCCGTCGAGAACGCGGATATCACCGAAATCCTTACACAAATCGACGACTTCGATCATCTCCGCCTCCTAATCCGTACCCGTCGCCCGACGATCGCTACGACGCATGCGCTTTTCCAGAACGGACAAAAGACGCGTCAGGCCCAGAACCAAAACCAGATAAATCAACGCAACGGCGTACAGCGGCTGATTGCTCCAGGTCTTGCTGCGAATATTGTTACCCGCCCGCGTCAAATCATCCACCGCGATAAAGCCGGCCACCGAAGTCTCCTTCAGAAGCGTGATAAATTCATTGAACATAGTCGGAAGCACATTGCGAATCGCCTGCGGTAAAATTATCCGCCGCATCGTCTGACCGTACGACAGACCCAGCGAGCGCCCCGCCTCGGTCTGCCCGACCCCGATCGACTCAATCCCGGCACGGAAAATCTCCGCCATGTAGCCGCCGCTGTTAATTCCGAAAGCCAGCCCCGCCACGAGCACCGGCGGTATATCGGTCAGATTCCCGAATATACTGAAGTAAATAATCAGCAGCTGCACCATGACCGGCGTACCGCGAATCACGGCGATATACGCTCCGGCCAGGGCATTCAAAATCGGGATCCGCACCCCGGCGCGATAAGAGACCCGAATCACACTCAATATGAGACCGATGATCATCCCGATCAGAGCCGCCATCGCCGACATGAACAGCGTCAGCAAGAGGCCGTCCAGTAGCCACATATAGCGGCCTCCTTCAATGAAGTTGCGGTAGAACTCTTCCGCGATTCCGCCCGACTGCTCGGCGGATTGTCCGACAAAAATCGTATTGAGCGCCGCTACGTTCTCACCGGTAAAGAACAATAGCGGCAGCACGGCCGGCATCGACAATAACCATCGATACAGGCTACGCCGCCGCTGACGTCTCCTCAGTTCAAGCGAATCCCACATGGTTTCCCCGAAAGATTACTTCTTCTTAAAAATTACTTCTTCTCGCTGGTTTTGCGAATCACAATCACCTGGTACGAAACGGTATAAGGATCGGAGAACAGAACCTGCTTGGCCCGCTCTTCGGTCTTGCTGAATCCGGCGGCGATCATATCGATCTGCCCCTGCTGCACGGCGGCAATCAGACCGTCGAAGTCCATATCCTTGACCACCAGTTCCTTGTCCAGCTTCTTGGCAATTGCCGCGGCCAACGCGATATCGCTACCGACGACCTTATCGCCCAGCTTCGTCTCATAAGGCGCGAAACCGGACTCCGTACCCATGACGAGCTTCCCGCCTTTTGCTCCGACATTGAAGTCCAGTCCCTGGGCGGCTTTCTCTTCGTCATCAAAATATTCCTGAATCCATTTGTCGATCTGGCCATTAGCCTTTAATTCGGCAATTACCTGATTCGCGGCATCGGCCAGCTCCGTGTCATCCAGCTTGAAAGCCAGTGCCAACGGCTCTTCGCTGATCGGATTCGGCAGAATCATCAGATCGGTATTCTTCACCAGGGCGGCCTCGGCCGGTAGCTTGTCCATGATTGTCGCATCGACTTTACCCTGTTTGAGGGCGGTAATCGCATCCAGATAGCGCGCAAAGGCGGCGATCTGCTTTTCATTTCCTTCGCCGACCACATCCTCGGCACAATAATGCCCGGTCGTACCCTGCTGCACCGAGATCTTCAGACCCTTCAGATCCTCCACTCCGCCGATCTTAACTTCGTTTTTTTGCCCCTGACAGGCCGACAGAGGCAGGAGCAACATAATCAGGCTCATAGCCGCCGCCAATACTACCGGTATTCTTCTCTTCATTTTACTTTCTTTCAAGGTCGGACAATGCCGACCCCCTCCTCCCAAAGAATTGACGTTCAGTATACGCAAGCCGCCGCCGCTTCGCAAGGAGTTTTCGTATAATCCCCCGGTTTTATACAGAAAAAGCGGGAATTTATGCGAAACTCCCGCGTATATTCATTTATTCTCGCACCGGCCTAATGTAAAAGCTCGCGCCACTCCAAATCGCCGCGCTGAAGAGCCAAAATCAGCAATTCCGCCGTCGCCATATTGGTTGCGTAGGGGATATTATTCATGTCACAGACGCGCATCAGCGGGTTGGTCACGTTGTAGTCGGCACTCTTCGGATCCTGCAGATAGATGACACTGTCAACCTCATTAAACAACGCCCGCGAAGCCAGCATTTCCAGGGCCACAATCATCTCCTCCGAGAGGCTGAACACCCGAATATCGGTAGCATCCTTAATCAGTTGCGCCGTATTGACCAGAGATACCAGCTCATGTCCGGAGAGTACATTCCGGTAGGCGATGCAGAAATTAACCAGCAGATCCGTACGCCCCTTATCAGCTAAAAGTACAATTCGCACAATAATACCTCCGAGCCGCGCTCTTTCTTTGCGATTCAACTAATTCTATCAGATCCGAATTCGATATCCAAACACCTCCGTCTGAAAGGATAACGCCTAACTAATGTATTCCCGTTTCGTTCGTCGGCGGAACATCCGGATAGCCGGTCTGTCCAAAATATGCCCCCATCAAATCCCTAGCCAGAGTGACGATCCAGCCGCCGCTCATGCCTCCCTCGACGAGAGCCGCCACGGCGACCTGCGGATTGTCGAACGGAGCGAAGCAGATGAACAGAGCGTTATTATTGCGCCCCGGCAGACCCAACTGAGCCGTACCCGTCTTGCCGGCGACTTTCCACGGAAAGTCCTTAAAGTCCTCATACTGCCAGCCTTTCGGATCGTTGATGACGCCCCACATATTGCGCCGCACTTCCCGGAGAATCCAATCTTCGTAGAGTAATTTCTGTTTGTCCGCCGTCCCGCCCCGGTAAATCGCATATCCGTGTTCGTCGCGGACTTCACTGACTACATAGGGAGTAACCAGCTCGCCGGTGGCAATCCCTCCGGTGGCGCGCGCCAGCTGCAACAAAGTGAAGGCATTCAGACCCTGACCGATCGCCGACTGTGCCGTATCCGCCGCAAACCAGACCTGATTGCGCGGGTCGGAATTGTACTTGATTTTGTTGTCGCGATTCGCCACGATACCGCTCGTCTCATACGGCAGGTCGATACCGGTCGGCAGACCGAACCCGAAATCATATGCCGTCGCTGAAATCCGATTGATACCGATCTCCAGACCGACATTATAGAAATACGAGTTGCAGGAAAGTACCGTGGCGCGGAACATATCGATCGAGCCGTGTATACCCAGGCAACCGAAAATCTGCCCTTCGACATTCACCGTTCCCCCGCAATACACCTTCGTATAGGGATACCACAGACCCGAGTTCAGGGCGGAAACCGAAACGAAGGGCTTGAAAGTTGAGCCGGGCGGCGACATCGTCTGCATCGTCCGGTTCAGCATCGGGCGATTGACATCATCCAGGAGATATTTATTAACCTCCTCGGCCGCCGCCTTATCCTCGGAAGCCAGAATAAAATTCTGCGGATCGTAGCCCGGATAGCTCGACATCGCAATAACGGCCCCGTCCCGCACATCAAGCATCACTATCGCCGCCGCATCCGGATCCATGCTTGAGTCCGTGCCCTGACGATGCTGGCGCTCTCGCACCGCGGCAATCATGTCCTGCAGAGCCTGATCGGCAAATCTCTGCAGCCGAGTATCCAGGGTTAAACGCACGTCATACCCCCTTTGCGGTTCCAACTCCTGCCCTGCCATGAACTCCGCGCCGCTTTCCTCGGCGGCTCCGTAAATCCGATAGTTTTTGTAGCCGCCGACTCCGTGCAGGTAACGCTCCATACTCAGTTCAATACCCGCTTTGCCGGTTACATCATCCATCGTATAATCCTGATCGGCCAGCTTGGCGTATTCATCGGCGGTAATGCGATTGACATAACCGATCACATGGGAAAAGTATGCGGCATCGTCCAAATAGACCCGCTTATACTGCCGATCGCATATTACCCCGCGATAGCGATAATTCTGCTCCTCCAGCTGAACGACCAATTCATCACTCATTCCGCGGGCAATTTCCACCGGGGTCCCATTTATAAACATCCAGTTCGACTGATAAATCTCAAAGCGCAACCGCAACACGTCGTTACGCTCCTCCTCCGACCAGGCGGTGTCGATCTTGAATAAATGTTCGGTCAAATAGCGATAGAAGACCGCCGGATCTCGCTTGATATATGCGTTGTCGTAGGCCTGCTCCTTATCCGCTGGCAACTCTTGCAAATTAAAGAGATTCTCATTGAGCTGGAATTTGGTTATATCCGCCTCGCGAAGCTTGGCGGACCAGCGTTTCGTCTCTAAATTCAGCCACTCATCTATCGAGTGGGAAAAGCTCAGCCCTTCCCGCCGCAAGATTCTGCTCAAATCCAGTAGCATCGCATTGAACTCTCGATCCGCCAGTCCGGCATAGGCCAGTAGTAGACGATTCTCCGCCGTTGTCGTGGCCAAGGGAGCTCCGTTGATATCCAAAATATCTCCGCGCCGCGGACGGACGGCATACTGGCGCGGCGTACCGCGAGTCTCCGGCGAATCCGAGGTTCCGTCCACGCGTAAACTCATCAGACTACCGGTAAAGACCAGCGCAATGATCAGCATAAATACGGTTAGGATATTGATTCGATTGGTAAGAAAGCGTCGCCACCGGCTCGGCTGTGCTTTTTCCGTATCCTCGGCAACGAGGCGGATCCGCTCCGGATCACTTTCCCAGGTGCGTTCTTCCAGAGTTTTCTCTTCTTCGGGCGGGGTCAGCTTTTTTATGACAAACTTACGCTCGCTCATATGGCCCGTCCTTAGCCGCCCTCTCCCTGCAACTTTTCATCGGAGGAAAGTTCACGCCGCGTCAGCTCATGCGCGGAATAGGGACCGGCATAGCGCAACACAAAATATAGCAATGCTGCCAGAGGAATATTTATAGCCAGACCGGGCAGGACGGAATCCGTCAGCCAGGCGGAAATCGCCGGAATTTCCAACCCGCCGCCGCCGAGCCGGATAATTGCCACAGTCAAAACCGTAACACCCAGTTCATGACCAATAAACGTAATCGCGGCAACCAGAAGCAAATACCACAGCGAACGGCGACGGCGCTGTCCGCCCATCACCGCCGCAAGAGCGGCAAGCCAAAAATAAAGCAACATTCCGACCCCTAGATTGCGCCCGAAGGTCAAATCCATAATCATGCCCGCCACTAGAGCAATCGCGCTCCCCTCGCCGAAACCGAACAAATATCCGCTCACTATGGCAAAAATCAGCAAAAACTGCGGCGCGGCCGAACGCCAGACCCAGGTATTCGACCAGACCAGCTGCAAAAAAACTACCAGGACGAACCAGAATATATACAGTGTGATCAGTCTTATCCAACGCATACCTAATTGCCTTCCGTTGCCGTTGTTTCGATTGTTATGTAGAAGGGATCCGTCGGCCAGAGCACAAAGACATTCTCCAGATTGTCGAAGTCCGTATATGGTTCACAATGGGCGCGGCGCGGCTCGCGATCTGATTCTACTACACTTACTCGTCCGATCGGCAGACCGGCGGGAAAAGTCTGTCCGACACCGGCGCTGACCAACTCATCGCCCGGACGCAGAACCGCGTTCTCCGGAACCGAATCAATCAGCAATAGCCCGTTACCTTCGGCATTAGCGTTGCCACGGACAATCACAACCGCTCCATTGGGGCGATTAATCCGCGCAGCCATGGCAAAGCCCGGGGCGGTCAGCGGCATCACCACGGATGTCTGATAATCCGCATTTTCAAGACGCCCGACCACATGCATGCCCAGATCAATGACGATCGGTTTTAGTTCGCGTATCGTGCGTAAGCCGTCTCGATGCCCGAAACTCACGCTCAGACTGTCAAACCAGGGAGTATTGCCGCGTTGCAGAACCGTTCCGTGCACGAGCTCGTAGTCATCCAATTCATCTCGGATCTTAATCGCATCTTCCAGACGTTCATACAGGTACATTTTAGCTTCCAGACGGCGTAATTCACCCTGCAATTCCGCCAACCGCGTACGCAGTTCGGCATTTTCCGACTCAATCTCCTGCGCCGCATGCCAGGCTTTGATTTTGTCCTCGATTCCGACCCGAACATCCCGCGCCAACCGCTGCAACGGAGACAGTATCGAACTCAGAAACTCCCCGACCCGGGCAACGGGGCTGCCGGGCGTCATAGACCAGATTATCGATCCGATCAAAATCAGACTGACAACGATAATTATCGAAGATTTGTGGAAGCGACCGTCGCGCAAAACGAATTTCCTCTTATATTTCCGTTTTCCAATCCGAAGTAACGTCGGCCAATCCCGATTCGGTCAGGCGTAACACTCGGTCAAAAATAGTTCTGAGCAGCATTCTATCATGAGTGACGCAAATTATGCATCCTGCGTAAGAATGCAGTGCGGCGCGTATTTCCGGCGCGGAGAGCGGCGAGAGATTGCGCGTCGGCTCGTCCAAGAGCATGACCTGAGGGCGATCAAGGAGCAGCTTGGCGAAGTAGAGTTTGGCGCGCTGACCTCCCGACAATTCCAACACGGGATGGAACATTTCCTCTTCCGTGAATTTTAGGCTGCCCAGGTACGTGCGCACTCGGGTCAGTTCGTCTTTACGGCCGCGTCGCTCCGGACGGGTCAGAAAATCAATCGCATTTTGCTCCGGTTCAAGCCGCTCGGAATATTCCTGCGGCATATAGGCATGACGAATCCCGCTCTCCGTAAGCTCGCTGCAAATCAGGCGCAACAGGGTGGTTTTGCCGCTCCCGTTCGCTCCGATCAGGGCAACCTTTTCCGGACCGGTTACGTCCAACCGCAGATCCCGGCTCAGTAGCAAATCTCCGACTTCCAGCCGCTCCAGCTGCAGACGCAGAATCGGACGATTATTCGGCAGAGGTTCGATGCCTCCGAAGTCCGCCATAATACCCGTCTCGACATCCGGCCGTTCGGTCTGGCTTTCCTTCTCGCGGGCGAAACGCCGTCCCATCGACTTTACGCTGTGCATCTTATCTTTGAGGTTGCGGGCGGTCTGCGGATCCTGACGCGAAACGGAACGCAATTCATGTTGCACGCGCTCATAAACGCGGCGATAACGCTCCATCTTCGCCTCGAACTCTTCCTTCTCCTTATTGGCCAAACGTGTCTGGCGAATGATCATCGCCTCGCGCCGCTCAACGTACTCGGCGTAACCGACCCCGGCAATTGTGTACTGCGGCAAACTTTTACGCCGCAACTGCTCGATGTGGATTATTGTATTGCTACAGCGGTTGAGCAAAGTCTCATCGTGCGAGACAAAGATAATTGGAATCGTCTGATTGAGAATAAAGTTCTCCAGCCAGGTCAAGGATTCCAGATCGAGATCATTACCGGGCTCGTCGAGCAACAGGAGTGTCGGGCGACGCGCCAGTTCACAAAGTAGTTGGAATTTGATCTTTTCACCGCCGGACAGATCTCGCAGGCGCACCTTGGAACTGATCCGCTCGGCCGGAAAACCCAGCTCCGCCAAAATCCCGTAGAATTCCGTATAGTCGAAGTGATCCCAATTGACCCGCTTATTTAAGAAAGTCTCGGTATCGGTCATCAGGCGTTCCGGCGTCAGTACCTGGGGCAGATAACCGATGATCTCCTGATCGGCGATGATCTCGCCTCGCACTTCGGCATAGCCGCGCAGACTCTCCGGTTCGGCGATTGCCTTCAGGAGCGTGGACTTACCGTTACCTTCCTCGCCGATAACGGCAACCTTCTGTCCGGGTTGTAACGAAAAATTAAAATCATCCAGCAAGACGCGCAGATCTTTGGATAAATAAATAGATAAATCTTTAATGACAAGCATAGTAACAGCCTCCTACCATGCGCCGTCACTCCGGCGCCGTATTTTTCAAGTACGGGAATATTAAATGGCTGTTACGATCATCATGTCACCTCTATTATTTTCGGTTCCGCACCATCTACGGCTACCGCATACGCAAAACCGGGATGATTCGCCGCCCCGCCGTGATTACCGTGGCGATCCAGACAGATTATCGCCAATTCCGTTTCTTTAGGCAAGTCTTTCTCCGTCTTCGGTATGCTTTCGTCCTCCCGGCGCGCTCTCAGCAGACGTTGTACCAGGCGATTCAGCGTTTCGACCGCTGCCTCCTGCGGGTTAAGCCCGCGGGCCATGAGACTGACGGCTTCATAAGAGACAAGACCCTTCATAAGATCCTCGCCCAGACCGGTGGCAGTCGCACCGCCGATCAGATAGTCGACATAAAATCCCGAACCGATCAGGGGGCTGTCGCCGACGCGCCCCGGTAACTTCATCGCATATCCCGAGGTTGAAGTCGCCGCGACCATATCTCCCCTACTGTCCAACGCCAGCGTTCCGACTGTGTCGTGCGAAAAAAGATAGTCCTGCGCTTGGCCGCCTTGTATCTTGGCATACTGCTCCTGCCAGAACTTGATACTCTCCGGCGTATACATCGAATCCTGCTCGAAATCATGCTCGGCCGCATATTGTTCCGCCCCGGAGCCGACCAACATATTGTGCTTGCAGTGCTCCATAATGTGGCGCGCCACCGACACCGGATGGGCGAAGTTCTGCAGTGCCGCCACAGCGCCGACCCGGAAGGTGCGTCCGTCCATAAAAGCTGCATCCAATTCCATCTCGCCGATCAGGTTCGGGCAGCCGCCTTTACCTACCGAACGGATCTGCGGATCCCGCTCAATCAGACGCACTACCGCCTCCGCAGCATCGGTCGCCGAACCGCCCGCGGCCAAAATCTCCGCACCGACTCCGACTCCCGCCAGAGAGAACGGCCAGGTCGCGATCAACGCATAAGACGGTCTCGTGGCGGGCTCAGCGGATATTACGGCCTCAGCGATCCCGGCTGACTCTTCTGCTATGGTTCTGTGTGATTCGATCGACTGTTCTGACATCATAAGTAACACTCCAATCGCTGGTTTTGACCTTGCTATATTATAACGCTTTTGTGTGATTCTGCTGTGATTCTGTGTTAATTTTACCCGACCTTTACCAAATCATTCCGAAAAACAGGCGGTAACTTTACATTTCTTCTGTATAATCTTCTGGAGTTGGCGGAAAGGTTGCGAAAAAGAAAAAGTAATTATATGCGTAAAGTCGTAATCGGTCTGGTCGTCTTCCTACTCGCCGTTGCCGCTTTAGTCACGGCATTGGTATTGAATGAGCGACCGGTAAGTAAGGTAAAATCAGTATGGGTAGACAACTCATGCTCAAGCATGTCAAAAATTGATCGCCTCATGCAACAGCGGACCATGGCCATGCTTGAGAAGGACTATGAACTCGTCGAGAAACTCGATGAGCAGTTGCGAGAAGCAGGTGCAATACCCGCGCCCACCTATAGCTCCTATTTCAATTCTTGGTTTAAGTAAGCTACAACATGAATCCTAATTCATGGCGCAGGTCTTTCGGCAACTTTGCAGGTTGCGTCCCGCTGGAGACCGCTGCCGAAGCCGGCTCGGGCGCGTTACTTGCAAACTTGCCGAAAGACCTACATTATAGGAGATACTAACAGACGTTTTTGGGAACCGCGGAGGTGTTTTCGGCAACTTTGCAGGTTGCGTCCTGCCGAAGGTCGCTGCCGAAGCCGGTTCAGGCGCGTTACTTGCAAACTTGCCGAAAGGAAACCTGGGTAGACTCCTAAAACATGCCCGGCACACTTAGAAAGAGCCGCCCGCGGGCGGCTCTCTTATTTCGTTACTTTGTCCTCCGAATCAGACGGACGACCGGTTTATTCGCCCTCCGAGATCAAACGCCCCGGATTCGACGTCGTCGCTTATACTCCCTCGCGGGCGCGGCGCACCAACTCGGTATCCGTGAACGGAACTCCGGCGACATAACCCTCGAGCGGGGTAATGCGCTGATGGTAAATGTCGAGGAACCAGTCAGGTTGCGGGAAGAAGGCGTCTTCCAGCTCGTGAGCGGGCGTAATCCAGTTGCGCGAACCTAGGACAGTGACCGGGGCATCGAGATAATCAAAGGCCAGGTCGGAGATGTTGCGGGCCAGGTCATTCAGGAAGGAACCGCGCTCGCAGGCATCGCCGGCAACAATGACCTTACCGGTCTTTTTGACCGATTCGATAACCGGCTCGTAGTTGAACGGAATCAGGGTGCGCGCGTCGATGACCTCGACCGAGATGCCGTACTTCTCTTCGAAGATTTCCGCGGCTTCGAGCGCCCGGTACAGTGTTGCGCCGATTGTCAGGATGGTCAGATCAGAACCGCTGCGGCGCAGCGCCGGCTCGCCCAGAGGCACTTCGTAGGACTCGACGGGAACACCGCTCTTGACGAACTGCTCACCCATGTCGTAGATACGCTGGCTCTCGAAGAAGATCACCGGGTCGGTGCCGTTCAGCGCCGCGGTCAACATTCCCTTGGCGTCGTACGGTGTCACGGGGAAGCAGACCTTCAGGCCGGGGATATGAGCGCACAGCGAGGTCCAATCCTGAGAATGCTGGGCACCGTACTTGGATCCGACCGACACGCGGACCACGACCGGCATCTTGAGCAGACCGCCGCTCATCGCCTGCCACTTCGGCAACTGGTTGAACACTTCGTCGCCGGCGCGACCGAGGAAGTCGCAGTACATCAGCTCGACCAGAGCGCGTCCGCCGCGCATCGCGTAGCCAACCGCCGTGCCGACGATCGCCGCTTCGGAAATCGAACTGTTGAA
>JAAZIX010000015.1 GCA_012800655.1 Clostridiaceae bacterium
GCCCCATCATGCGTTCCATGCCGTAGAGAGCGCCGATGTAATGCGAACTGTTAATCATTGAACTGCCGCCGCAACCAACGAGTATATTCTTGTTGAAGTTGGCCATGCCGACGACCTCGTGCGGCACGACTTGTCCGATGGAAATAACCAGGTCGTAAGACGGATCAATGACATAATTGCTGGCCTCGACGTCGACCGGCTCGTTCCAGCGTCCTTCGCAAACCGAACTGACAAAATCCGCCGGGACTTCGCCGAGCTTGGTGATGCCGGTACGCCAGTTGTGCACCAGGAAGTTCTTATCCTTGGCGCCCGGGAACATGGTGGCTATTTCCTCCTCCGTCATCGGCACGTGGGTACCCAGGGCGGGGAGGACATCGATCTCCGCATCGGGGAGTAATTCGCAGAGCATACCGACGATGGGGCCGGCATAGGCGTTGAGACGGGTGATGTCCGGGGGCACGATCAGTACTTTCCGCAAATCACCGCGGGCGGCCAAGGGCTTGGCGAGGGCGGTTTTGATTTCCGCGTCGCTCAGGGGTGATTCGTCCGGATGTATGCTAAAACTCGGCGGGGCATTATTAGTCAACATTGCCTGTCGTTCGTACTTGGTCAAACCTGCCATTATCTCTCTCCAATCTACTCCAACTATTCCAGATGACGAGCCAGGGTGGCGCGCACCGCTCCGGGTCCGGCAACCATCTCACTCAAATAGGAGCGTACCTTTTCAGCCAAACCGACCTCATGCAGGTCAACAAGGAAAATCTGCCGATTACTGAGCAGGGGAGCCAACGTTTCGGCTGTGACACTCTCGGGATCGCCCAGGCGAATTGAATGTAGCTTCTGCTTGAGGTCGCTCAGCAGTGGGTCGGCGCTGAGTTCCATCGGTTGGAAATTGTCGTCATAACCCAACAGATAGCGCAACCAGCCGGCCAGGGCGAGCGGAATCGCGGTCAGGGTCGCGGGATGTTCCGGGTCGCGCTTCTGCCAAGCGGCCAGAGTTTGTCCGAAGCGTACGGGGATCTTTTGGCTGGTATCGGTGGCAATGCGCTGCGGCGTATCCGGAATAGCCGGATTGGGCAAACGCTCATTCACGACATCGTCAATGAATTCGCCGGGATTAATGATCCCGGGATCGACGACAACCGGGAGGCCTTCGACATAGCCGATGGTGCGTACGAGCTTTTGCAAAAGCGGGTCGCGCATTTCGGCGGCGATGGTCGGGTAGCCCAGCAGACAACCGTAGACGGCCAGGGCGGTGTGTAGGGGATTGAGGCAGGTCATGACTTTCATTCGCTCGACCTTGTTGACGGTTTCACGGTCGGTCATGTAGACGCCAACCTTCTCCAGAGCTGGACGTCCGTTCGGGAAATCATCTTCTATTACGAGATAGGCGCTGGTTTCCGTATTGACGAAAGGAGCAACGAAGCTTCCCTTGGCGGTTTGCAGAAGTTCAAGATTGGTAATACCGTCCGCCTCGAGGGATGCCCGAACATCCGGTGAGGGGCGCGGCGTAATCCGGTCGATCATTGTCCACGGGAAGCTGATCTTGCCGGAGTTCTCCAGCCAATCAATAAAGTCATGGCTGACGGAGCCGGCGGCCTGCCAACCCTCGACAATCGTTACGACCGCCGTACGTAGCAGGTTGCCGTTCTCGGAACAATTATCCATGCTGACCACGGCGAGAGGATAGGCACCGGTCAGAAAGCGCTGGTGGAGCATACCGGCCAGGATGCTTATGGTGTGTTTGAGGTCGCCGTCAGGTCCGGCGGCGATGTCCGCCGCGGCTACTGGCGTAAGGGCTCCGTCCATAGTGCGTAGGTTATAGCCCTTTTCGGTAATCGTCAGGCTGACCATTTGGAGGCTCGGGGCGACGAAGCAATCCCTGAGTGTCAGACCGTCGGCGGCTGGATCGAGGTCAGCGACTCCGGCTATCGAGGCAACGACGCTTCTGTCTTCGGTGCCGTCGGCATGCAACTCGACCACCAAGGTCAGCAAATCATAGACTTTTTCCAAACTGCGGCTGGCCTCGGAATCCCAGGTATCAACTACAACAATACCCCGATCTGCCAGCTTACGATTTAAAAGTTCCTGCTGCAAGGCTGCAACGTAGCCGCGAAAAATATTTCCGGGTCCGAAGTGAACCCAAATCGGCTCGGTGGCCGTACGTTTGCGCAAGGCTGCAACATCATACTCGGGGAGTTTGACACCGGCTCTTTTCCACGCTTCGCATA
>JAAZIX010000193.1 GCA_012800655.1 Clostridiaceae bacterium
CCAAAGAAAAATCATCCAGGAGCGACAGTTGCTGCAAGAGGAGCTTTTTCCTCGGGGCAATATCGTTTAAAAAGGTTCCCATGAAGGTTGTCAGCAGATCGGCGAATTTCTCCGTCCGCTCGGCTCCGGGATACTTTGCGCTTAAAAATTCCCGACTGTGGCAAATCATGTAAATTCCGGCAATCCAGCCTTCCGTACTCTTGAAAATGAAGTCAAGTTGCGCCTTGCTCAGTTGAAGATTGTATTTCTCGCTGATCAGTTCTTCCGTTTCTTCCCGGGAGAAGGCCAGAGCTTCACTGCCGATTTGTTTTATATCCTCCCGAATCGCCAGCTTCCCGCCGACCAGCGGCAAGGGGGTTCTCGAGGTTACGACAATCGCAACCGAGTCCGGCCAGTTGGATATAAAATAACGCATCGTATCAATTATGATTTCATTGTCACTAACATGATGGAAATCATCCAAAACCAGGAAGACCTTTCCTTTTCGCCTGCCGTGGATCGCGTACATATCCTGGGTAATCTGCGCGTTTAGGAGAGAATATTCCTCTTCCAGGTTCTGGAGACTTTTCAACATGTCGGCGGAACCGATGTGTTGTTGATCTTCTCCGGCAAATAAAGTTTCGATCAGATGGGCGTAGAAAACCGGCAGGAAATTATCTTCTTTTTCCAGGCGATACCATTTGATCCGTTCACGGTAAGGGTTCAGAGCCAGCAGGACAGCCGTCGTCTTGCCAAAGCCGGCCGGGGCGACCAAAACCGTCAGCCTCCGCTCGGATAGAGATAAGTTCAGGATACGATCGCATAGCAAAGCCTGACGGGGTATTTCCGGGAGCATAAGTTTAGATTTAAGCAGAGGAATATGCTTCATTAACGGATTTTCCTCCCCTTAATTTTCAGACATGCCAACAGCGTAATTTTAGCACGCCGATCAAAAAAATAACAGGAGTGTAATCGATATAAAGAATAATTTTAATCAATATAAATTGAAGAACCGCCGCTTCTTACGAAGCGACGGTTCCTATTTTACTTACGTTTTACCAGTGTTTTACTCGCGTTTCGACGATCGGGGATTAATACATTCCCATACCGCCGCCCTGCGGAGCTGCCGGTGCCGGAGGCTCCGGAATTTGCGCAACGACCGCCTCAGTCGTCAGGAGGGTGGACGCGATCGAAGCCGCGTTCTGCAGTGCCGAACGGGCGACCTTCGCCGGGTCAACGATACCGGCGGCGATCATGTCGACATACTGCTCGGTCATGACATCGTAGCCGATTCCCGGCTCGCGGTTCTTGACGCCTTCGCAGATCACGCTACCGTCCAGACCGGCGTTTGCGGCGATCTGACGCACCGGCTCTTCAAGAGCACGCAGGACGATGGCGGCGCCGGTGCGCATATCACCGGTGAGCTCCTCCATGACCTTGCGAACCGCGTCAAGCGAAGCGATGTAGGCGGTACCGCCGCCGGCAACCATGCCTTCCTCAACGCCGGCACGTGTCGCGGCCAGAGCGTCTTCGATACTGCTCTTGCGTTCTTTCATTTCGGTCTCGGTAGCCGCACCGACCTTGATGACAGCTACGCCGCCGGCGAGCTTAGCCAGGCGCTCCTGGAGCTTCTCGCGGTCAAAGTCGGAAGTCGTATTCTCGATCTGGTTGCGGATCGAAGCTACGCGCGCCTGAATGGCATCGGCGGAACCCGCACCGTCAACAATAATCGTATTTTCTTTCTGTACCTTGACCTGGCGGGCGGTTCCCAACTGAGCTATTCTGGTCTCCTTGAGTTCGAGACCCAACTCGGAGGTAATCACTTCACCGCCGGTCAGAATGGCGATATCGCGCAACATTTCTTTGCGACGATCGCCGTAGCCCGGAGCCTTAACGGCCACGGACACCAGGGTGCCGCGCAGCTTATTCAGAATCAGGGTCGAAAGCGCCTCGCCCTCAACGTCCTCGGCGATAATCAGCAGCTTTCTGCCGGCCTGCACCACCTGCTCGAGCAAAGGCAACAGATCCTGAATATTGCTGATCTTGCTGTCGGTAATCAGGATCAGGGGCTCGTCCAGGACAGCTTCCATTTTATCCATATCAGTAGCCATGTAGGCGGAAATATAACCGCGGTCGAACTGCATACCCTCGACGAGTTCCAGTTCGGTCTCCATGGTCCTGGATTCTTCAACCGTAATAACGCCGTCAGCCGTCACCTTTTCCATCGCCTCGGCAACCAACTCACCGACTTCTCTGTCGTCGGCGGAAATCGCGGCCACGCGAGCCACGTCTTCGCGCGTCTTAACGGGGACCGACACGCTCTGAATATGTGCCACGGCGGCTTCGACGGCTTTGCTGATTCCGCGACGTAAAATCATCGGGTTCGCACCCGCGGCGATATTCTTCAGCCCTTCGCGGATAATTGCCTGTGCCAGGAGGGTAGCCGTCGTCGTACCGTCACCGGCCACGTCCTGTGTTTTGGTCGCGACTTCTCTTGCCAGCTGAGCGCCCATATTCTCAAAGCGGTCTTCCAGCTCAATCTCTTTGGCGATCGTCACGCCGTCATTCGTAATTGTCGGGGCACCGAACTGTCTATCCAGGACAACATTCCTGCCCTTGGGTCCCAGGGTGAGCTTAACCGTATCGGCTAACTTGTTGACGCCGGTCTCCAGCGCTTTGCGCGCTGCCTCGTTATACAATAAATCTTTTGCCATATGTCTACTCCTTCATTATCTATATATGTTGCGGATTTATTCCACTACTGCCAAAATATCGTTCTGGCGGACAATCGTGTATTCCTGATCGCCGACTTTGACTTCGGTGCCCGAATATTTGCTGGTCAGCACACGATCTCCAACCTTGACGTACATCGTCACTTCCTTACCGTCGACGATCCCGCCCGGTCCCACCGCTACTACTTCGGCGATCTCCGGCCTCTCTTTGGCCGAACCCGGCAGGACGATACCGCCCCTGGTTGTCTCTTCTACTTCGATCATCTTGATTACAACACGATCACTCAAAGGTCTAATGGTCATAATAATTCCTCCGTTACATCACATTTTTTCTGGCACTCTCCTTACGAGAGTGCTAACAATTGATAATATAGGGCTTTTGTCAAAGAATGTCAAGCCCATATGTTTTTCGTCTGTTTTTACCTGATTTTGGGCAAAAACCTTCTCCGTCGGAGGAGGCAAAGGCGTTATGGCGGCGAAGCTGTGGGTGTTACTGTCGGGGTCGGACTCGGTGTTGGACTGGGTGTCGGCGTCGGAGTCGGACTCGGTGTCGGACTGGGTGTCGGACTCGGAGTCGGACTCGGCGTCGGACTGGGTGTCGGCGTCGGAGTCGGACTCGGCATCGGACTGGGTGTCGGCGTCGGAGTCGGACTCGGCGTCGGACTGGGTGTCGGACTCGGCGGCGGACTCGGCGTCAGACTCGGTGTCGGACTGGGTGTCGCCATCGGAGTCGGCTTTGCGGTCGGAACCACAGTCGTTGGCACCGGCGTCGGACTCGGTGTCAGGGTGGGTGTAGGCGGCGCAGTAGCCGACGGATCGGTCGAGGGCACAGTAGTTACGGAAGATGGCTCCGATCCCGACGGATCAACCAACGTATCGGACGGATCAGAAGTCTCAGAGCCGATGGGCGCACTTGTCGCAGGACCATAGGGACTGGAATCCTCATCCACCTTGGTTAAGGTGACATTCAAGCTCTTCAACCAAGCCAAGGCCTCTTGATACGCTTTCATGCCGTATGCACTGATAAACTTTTGGCTGGGGATGATGCTCCACTTGGTTTTTGCCGGCGGAGCATCCGGAACATTGCGCACCCGCGGTAAATCTGTGACCTGCTGGTTGTAAATGAATTGATGGATCTGCGGATTCATCAGGTTCATATTGGCGCGATTAATCGAACGGTTTTGGCGATTGTCTTCCCAAAAGTATCCGGGTATGGGCACCTGCATCTGCTCGGTCTCCTGCTGCATTTTCGGCATCAGATCGACAACCAGGCTGAGAATCTCGGTTTCGCTGAGGTTGGTGGCGATGTATTGCAGCCCCACCCGCGCCGCCTCGACGAGCGTCACGGGATCCGCGG
>JAAZIX010000194.1 GCA_012800655.1 Clostridiaceae bacterium
AATGATTCCATTAGATCAAGTAGATAAAACTATTGAAGAATATGCAAAAGCTCTCAAAGCAGCCGGAGTTGACGATATTTTATATGAAGTACAGAAACAATTAGACAATTGGCGTAAAGAAAATAAATAAGCTAGAAAAAGTTTAAGGTTGTATATAAGCGGTGCAAAGCGAAACTGATTACACTCCCAACCCGGGTATGCGGGCATAAAAGTTCCGTTCTTTGCGTCCGCCGAAAAACAATTGTTGAGACTGTTCGGCTCAGGCGGTATGATGCCTACATAAAGGAACCATAGGTGAAATGGCCGCCTGAACCGAGCACTGTAGTCCGGTGACAGCGCGGTATCGGGGGAGTGAAAGGCTCCTGAAATCAGTCGCGAACCAGCTTTGCCAGGCGTGCGATTGCGTCCTTATATATGTCAATACAGGCGTAAATATGCTCCAGGGTAATATATTCACCGCTGATATGAGCCACGCTACCTGTACCCGGCATATTAGGTCCGAAGGCCACGATATTCGGTAAAGCGCGAGCGTATGTGCCACCGCCGATGCTGAGTGCCTCAAGACTTTTACCGTACCAAGAACTGAAAACGTCCGCGAGTGTCTGAATGAGCGGATCGGATGGATCATAATCAATTCCGGGAGAAACGGTTACATTCGACAAATATGCTCCCTCAGCTACAAGATTTTTCTCCAGCGTTGCCAGCAACTCTTTTGAATCTACAGTTACGGGACAGCGTATATCGAGACCGAGAACAGCTCGGTTCATATCCAAGTCTATTGTTCCGATATTCATCGTAAGCGGGCCGGTAGAGAGATCCGAGCAGGCAATGCCAAGGCCGGATCCGTCCGTTATCATGCCTATGTGTCTGCGGTAGAAGTCTATAAAGGGATGAGACTGATTCTTAGCTGTCAATTTCCCGTAAATTTCTTCCACGGCTAGTCCCAGGGCACTGAGACCACTTTGGGGTATGCTTGCGTGTCCGGTTCGCCCCTTGACCGTATATGTGGACGTGGTTTTATGACCGGTACCGAGTTCAGTCAGCGTGTAGCGCACTGTTTCGGGGATAACGTTCGGACGGGTTCCGCCATGCACTGACTCTAAAGTAATAGTATTATCATTATGTAATGATGATATGGGGTAATTAATATTGCCGTGGATAATTGTCTTTTCAGCCCTAATTACCGGAAAAGAACCATCCGGTGTATAACCGATATAGGGAAGAGTTTCGTTTTTTCGGTAGGCTGCCATACATTGTGAGCCACTTTCTTCGTCCAGGCCTAAAATGATGCGAATCGGCCGATCCGGCTTTAGCCCCTGCTCACGGATAAGGAAAAGTGCATAGAGAGAGATTGCGGCCGGTCCTTTATTATCGATAGCGCCGCGTCCGATTATGCGATCTGCGGTCTTTATCGGCTTAAAAGCGTCTGTCCAGTCGCCGGCGGGAACGACATCGAGATGACAGACAACAGCCACCGGCGGTGTTCCCGCAGGGAAATCAGTCGGCCACTCAACGTAGCCGTATTTATTCCCGGCAAAGGTCTTTGTGAAGCCGAGACGTTTTGCTTCATCAAGAAAAACTGTCAGGCTTTCAACAGTTTCTCGGCCGAAAGGAGCGTCTGTGGTCGGTTCACCCTTTGCACTGGGAATCTCCAGGAGGCGCAGTATAAAATTTTCCAGATCGGAGCGGAAATTGGCAGGATACTTTGTCATTTTTCTGACCTTTCTAATATCTTTCACGGCTTACTATCAGTTCCGTGATTTAATATGTTAGAATGATTATACCTAATTTAACTGACGGAGACACCCATGGAATTATTGGCTCTTCAGCCGACAAATTCAGATATTTTTGGTTTAGCGCAAGGGAGGTTTGCTCGCGTTCCTGCCGCGCTTACCATCACGCCGGATGATGATATTTCCCGTGAAGTTCTACTTGTTGAAGAAAATTTGCCCGAGAAGAGCGTAAGCATCGATAATAATTTCCGTCCATCCGCCTACATGCGTCGTACTGCTTTACTACCGGTAACACATAATTTATGGCCCACCAGTGATTACGTTCCTGTCTCCGTAGCCAGGTTAGCCTGGTTGGATATTGGTTTATTAGTGTGTATGACATGTCGTGAGACAGAGGAGCCGCGTCGCGTATTCCGTCAGCACCGTTCACCTGTCTTCAGAGACAGTTGTCTCGAGGCATTTATTCAGCCGCTCCCGGCGGTTCCAGGGTATATCAATGTTGAAGCCAATGCCGTCGGTACCGTACTTGCCGGCTGGGGACCGCGCCGAGGAAACCGCTATCTTCTGACGGATGAACAGATTGAAGCTCTACATTTGCAACACATGTTGGAAAAGAGAGATGATGCCTGGTACTGGCAGATCTGTTTTGTATTATCCTCCGAACTTCTTACAGGGTTAATGGGAACGGAAGTTTTTCTGCAGAAGGGAAATGCTCTGCGGGCGAATTTCTATAAGTGCGGAGATGCCACAAAGTACCCGCATTACTTTGCCTGGCAGCCGATAAGACTACCGCAACCAGACTTTCATCAACCCGGATATTTCGGCAATATTATTCTTGACTGACCCATACTCAAAAGCTATAATGCTTATGGTTGTTGTATCTATAATTAGTAGATATTAACTTAATTTGGAGGTAATAAAATGAGTTTTAACGAATCAAAAACCCTGGTTAACTTAATGAAAGCTTTTGCCGGCGAGTCCCAGGCACGTAACCGCTATACCTTCTTTGCCAGCATCGCAAAGAAAGAGGGCTATGAGCAGATTTCCGCTGTCTTTTTAGAGACTGCAGGACACGAAAAAGAGCATGCGGAGGTTTTCTTTAAGTTTATGAAGGACAATATTGAAGACGAATTGCCGCGCATGATAGAAATCACCGCTACTTTTCCAGCCGCCTGGGGCGATACGTCCGCCTGTCTTGCTGCCGCAGCAGCCGGTGAGAATGAGGAATGGACAGAGCTGTATCCTCAATTTGCCGATGAGGCGGATGCAGAAGGATATCCCGAAATTGCCAATCACTTCCGCGCCATAGCTAAAGTTGAGCGCTGGCATGAAGAGCGTTATCTCGCTCTAAAGAAGAATGTTGATGAGAGTACGGTCTTTGCCAAATCACAGAGGGTGACCTGGCAGTGCCGCAATTGCGGTTACATAACCGATGCAACGAATGCACCGCAGATCTGTCCGGCCTGCGATCATGCGCAAAGTTACTATGAGGTCTATGCTGCTAAGTACTAATACTAGCTGACAATTTAACCTAATTAAAAAAGTAGCTGCCCGGTTTTTCCGGGCAGCTACTTTTTTATATTTAAATCTATGGAGGTAATTATGTACACAGTTACAACTTGTAAGCGCCGGATCAAGTCGGCGCTGATTTTTTTGTTCGCGAGCCTTGTGCTTTTTCTATTATTGACAGGCTCCGACAACCAATCCTCGGCTGAGTCGACCACGATAATTAACGTTCGACGGATGGGTGCAAATGACAGCTGGGATCCGCCCGAAGGGGATGCGACATGCTATCCTGTGTTTTATATCGCCGGAGCGGAGCCGGTCTACGGTCGCGTCGAAGGTCGAGGCGAAACGGTTCTGCTTTATCAACCCTGGGCACCGGCATTTATGTCGGATTTACGGGAATATCCCTCCGAGCGTTATCTCTATTGCTTAGATCAGGAATTACAAGGACATATGGCCAGCGCAATACTCACTGATTGGCACGGAGTTTTACGAGCAAATGAAACTGTTCGGGACGGTCTACTTAAAATTATTCAAAACGGATTTCCTCGCAAGCCGGCACCCAGCGGTGTACCGTATCCCGTCAGCGATAAGGCGAAAGCACAAGCGGTTCGGGCGGCAATATGGACCTATTTAGCCGATATGGGAGAAGGGGACAATAGCCTAGTGCTAACAGAACCATATTTTTTCTATTTGCCTCGTACCTACGGTGATTACGCCGGACCCAATGGTAACGGTAATAGCGATGATTATGGAACCACGGGAGCAACGGCTTATGCAAACTGGCTACTTGACTTAGCAAAAAACAACCAGCCTCCGGAGAATACCTTTATTCGCGTGAATCCGAATGATCCTATTTGGAAAGTTGACGGTTCAACTCTGTACTGTGATTTAAATGTTTCGATGAACGGAGAAAGTTGGAGTGCATCGACCGGGAATAATGCAAACATAACTCCGTCAAACGGAACCTCAACTAATCAGACAGTTAGGGTAACTATGCCGATTAATGAAGGGAACTTACAAGCAGATATCAGTTTTTCAGTACGGGATCGCACTGATCTGAGCACTTTGGTCTTCTACAGTCCGACCGATCCGACTTTTCAGAGATTTTTCGGATTAAACGATTTGGATTTGAGCGAGCCTATAGTTAATGCCGAGACAAGAATTAGAGCGGAATTCGGCGGTATCAATATCGATAAAACCTGCGAAGTCAGCGGACATCCTCTCGATGGTGCTGTATTCAACTTGTTTAATCACAGGAATGAACCGGTATTATTGGAGCAACAAGACGACGGGAGCTGGCATCCGGCATCGGCTGGCAATACGGTCTTTACGACGGATGCAGGGAAGGCACGTCTCCGTTTTTTAGCACCCGGTAAATATTTTCTGCGGGAAACTACACCTCCGCACGGATATGTTTCCATGAATACAACGATTGAAATCAATGTCGTTACCGCAGTGAACTCAACCGTTAATATACAAAATACACCCTTAACGATCGTTATCAATAAGGAAAACTCCGACGGATTACCCCTGCCGGGCGCAAGATTTTCCTTGAACGGTCCGGGACTGCCTGAATCGGGTTTGAAACTGATAAGTGACAATTCGGGAATGATTGAACTTACGGATCGACGCCTCCGAGAAAATACCGTATATACATTGACGGAAACCGCTGCTCCTCTTGGTTATAGATTGACCGAACCACAAGCCCGTGAGTTCAGCTTTAGACAGGGGAGTGCCAGAGTTGAATTGAATATTATTAACCTGCCTCAAACGGGGAAACTACTGATCGTCAAGACCGATCAAACGGAGCAGAGATTACCCGCTACGAAATTCAGAATAGTTCATCCTTGCGGCAAGATTACCGATCATATCAGTGATACGAACGGTGAAGTATATATAGAAGGATTGCCGTTGGGTGAATATTCGGTCAGGGAGATTGGTGCGCCGTCCGGTTATAATATTGGGTCGACACCGGAACAAACCATCAAATTCCAAGGTGACGACAGCGGAGAAAATCCGCAAATTAAATTACAATTCATCAACCCGCCACAAGCGGGTAGAATCCGGATTGTCAAAAAGGATCAAGAAAGCGGAAAAGCCCTGCCCGGCTGCTGCTTCGAACTTCTTCGAGTTGATCAAGAGCCGGCAAAAAATCTTCTGGGAGAAGCTGTAGCTCCGCAAACTACCGACGAAGAGGGAGAGGCGGAATTTGATAATCTGCCGCTCGGACAATATTTCCTACGAGAACTATCTGTTCCGAAAACCTATCTCTTACACACTGAATTAATCCCGGTACTTATCGAGCCGGTCCCGGGAATTGAGCCGAATACAGTTGCGGAAAGCATAGTAAAAATTGGTAACAAGAGACAGAAAGTTGTGATTAAGATTGATAAGCGTGATATTCTGACCGATTCCGCCACTCCTTATTCCGATTTGTATTCATTATCAGAAAGCAGATTTACTATTTTGATGGAGGACAGAAAAACGATCGCCGAGTCTTATCCTGAGAGGTACCCGCAGGTTAATCTTGCGCCGGATCCGGAGACTGGGATTATATCCAGTAATGGATTATTACCGGGTATTTATTATCTACAGGAAACTCGGACGCCGCTTGGATATGTAAAGAACGAGCAGTTGATTTATCTAGATTTAAGTTCCGATGACCCGACAAAAGAAATACGTGAGCATACGGAAATCGTCTTTAATCGGCCGCAACAGATAAGGATCAAAGTGCTAAAAAAAGATTCTGAAAACCTGAGCGGGGTTTTGAACTACAGCTTGGCAGCAGAATTTGCGATTATTCGCTTCAAAGACGGCATAATTGTCGGAAATATACAGACGGATTTTGGGGGCAGTGGAGTGTCAGACTTCTTGCCGCCTGATGAATATGAAATTATCGAAATTAAGCCGCCACCCGGTTACCTAAGGTCGGAAGAAAGAATTTATGTGGATACAACTGATATATTGGTTACTGAAACCTTGGAAAGCAAGGATTATACCGTTAAATTTATCAATGAACTTCAAAAAGGCACTCTATCGTTGACCAAGCGTGATCGTAGAATCCCGAATTACGCTCAAACGTTGGGCGACGCAAGACTGAGAGGCGCTCTATTTGAAGTCAGTTTAATTGCTCCGGAGATGTCTGCAGATTTACCCTGGGATTTAACGGATGAACTAAAGAAAAATCCTCTTTTCCACCAGATTCTCACGACCGATCTAAACGGCAGGGCCATGTCCGGAGAATTATGTCCGGGGCGTTATTTAGTACGTGAGTTAGTTGCGCCCGAAGGTTACTTGCCCTTGGAGGAAGCTTTTGAAGTTACTATTAAGTCCGATCCCGAAAGCCGTGAAGTAATTCTCACGGAGACCGTCTATAACGATGTAAGGAGCGGAAAGATTCTGATCAATAAATATGAAACACCGAATTTTTATGTCGTTAATCCCGATACCGGGCAGTTGGATCTGGGTAAAAAGCCGGTTCCTTGGAATGAAAGGTACAATCAGCCGGTTTTGGGAGCAAAATTCCGCTTGGAGCTTGTCAGTGCAATCGGTACTTCCAAACACGAATATTATACCGTTGAGTCGACTACGGATTTTCAAGGCGTACTTTGCTTCGATAAATTAACGGACGGAACACCGCTGCCGTACGGCTTGTATAAAATTACGGAGTTATCGGTACCGTCCCATTTAAACTTGATTGAACCGTATTATGTATTTGTTGGCAAAGATAAACGTGAGCAGCGTCAATACCTGACCGGCTATCATCCGAGAACAAGCATTATTGATTGGAGTGAAATTAGCGATACACATGACTTTACATATGTGTATGACATATCGGATCGAGTTATCGAAAGCAATTTGGAGATCCACAAGTTGACAGATAAATCTTCTGGGTTGAATCTAAAAGAGCCTATTATCTCTAATCCGGCTACATTTAGGATATTTGATTATCAAACAAAAGAGTATGTCTCCTATTACTGTCGGAAAAGCGATAGAATGATCAACGAATTTAAAACAGACACTAAAGGTGTAGCAATTATACCTATTAAATTAAAATATGGAAGATATAGGATAGAAGAAATCACTGCTCCTGTAGGTTATCTAAAGGCTGACTCCAAAGATATATTTATAAATCGAGGCATAGGTAGCGATTTAAAGGTTGAATTTTATAACCAAAGAATCCGGGGAAAACTTCATATCATAAAAGAAGATAAGGAAAACGGACAACGACTGAACAATGCGGAATTTGTAATCGTTGCTAAGGACACATTGATGAGCGGATTAAGCGTAGAGTCAGCAGAAACGCAACTCGGTCGTGATGACCTTATAAATTTGCCTGATAGCGCAAAGCATATAATCTGCACGGATCAACAAGGAGTAGCGGAAATCATATTGCCGTATGGTGAATACTACCTGATAGAAAGCAAAGCTCCGGTCGGATACAGCGAGCAAATGCACATCGATAAAACAACGGAGTCCGCAAAGATTTGTGATGACGGGAAGCTTATAGAATTGTCCATACAAATAGACGGTGAGGAAATCCAATTAAAAATCCGTAACGAAGCTGAGCCAATAATTTCAGATGAACCGTTGCCAAGAGTCGGCGTGAGCAACCGTGATGGAGAGCTGCGCGTAGGATGCATATGTACATTTTACATAATAATCGTTTGTTACATTGCTTCAGTGTTTAAAAAACGAAGATATGTGTCGAATTGTGTGGCACAGATTAAGCGCAGGTGGAGAAATTAAGTATGAGGAGTCGTAAACCCCGGATTTTGTCTAAAAGGACTTGAACATTTAATTTACGGCTTTTATCTTTTTCTAATTACGTTAAATAAGAATTATACGTAACTCGGCAATTATTACCCGAACCCTCTCGTCCGTTAAAATCAGGCCAGTCCCTCCTCTTCCCCTAAATTTGACATGGTTCCTTAAAGTGTTATAATTCCTCATGCAGTTTGTTTATGAGGCTATTTATTTAGCTACAAACTGCGATGCACCTTTAGCTCAGTTGGTAGAGCAACTGACTCTTAATCAGTGGGTCCCCGGTTCGAGTCCGTGAAGGTGCACCACGCTAAGATGATCCGAGCGATCTTCTTCAC
>JAAZIX010000195.1 GCA_012800655.1 Clostridiaceae bacterium
AGGTGTTTATTACCGGCAATTCTTCCGCCACTTGCGGCGGCGGGATCGGTTCCAACGGCAATGTGACTATCGGTACCGCTGATCAGACGATCGATATTCCCGTTGAAAAGGTCTGGGACGACGAAAATGACAGAGATGAAATCCGCCCCGAAGCCGTTACTGTTGAGCTGTGGCGTAAAATTGCCGACAGTTCGGATGCTCCTATCTACGTTGGGCATGAAACCGCAAAGGCGGACGAAAACGGGAAATGGCTGATAACGTTTACCAATCTGCCGAAACAGGCCGAGTCCGGGGCGGATTACGAATACAGCGTTAAAGAAAGAGAGATACAGGGATATGTGGGAACGACAACCGGAGACGCCGTTGCCGGCTTCATAATCACAAACTCTTATGCGCCGCCCGAACCTACGAAACCCGAGCCTACCGAACCTGAACCTACGGATCCCGAACCTACGGATCCCGAACCTACGGAACCCGAGCCTACGGATCCCGAACCTACGGATCCCGAACCTACGGATCCCGAGCCTACGGATCCCGAGCCTACGGATCCCGAGCCTACGGATCCCGAGCCTACCGAACCTGAGCTTACTGAGCCTGAGCCTACGGATCCCGAACCGACGGAACCCGAGCCTACCGAACCTGAGCCGACTGAACCCGAACCTACGGAACCCGAGTCTACGGAACCCGAACCTACGGATCTCGAACCTACGGAACCCGAGCCTACGGAGCCCGAGTCTACTGAATCTGAACCGACGGAACCCGAACTGCAGGAATTATATGACTCGGTGGAGATGACAAAAGCGACCGAGCCTACTGAACCCGAGCCTACGGGACCCGAACCTGCTGAACCTGAGCCTACTGAACCTGAGCCTACTGAACCCGAACCTGCTGAACCTGAACCGACGGAACCCGAACTGCAGGAATTATATGACTCGGTGGAGATGACAAAAGCGACTGAGTCGACTGAACCGACGGATTCCGTCAAGCCGGTTCCCGTTACCGGCTCCGGTAAGGAAAATTATTCGTGGCTGAGCCCGATTCTGATATTGCTGAGCGGTTTAATTTACGTAGTCGCGAGGAGGAAAACGGAACAGCCGGACAATTAGGCAAGAGCTGCTTGTAAACAGCCGGAACCGACTTGCAAACAGACTAAGCCGGTTCCATAAGAAGAAAAAACAGGGGGGCGGGCGAAAGATCCGCCCTCTTTCGATTGAAGGTGCATGGAGGTTGAAGCTTTGCTCGCTAAAGAAATATCAGGTGCTTTTTGTCTTGCGTTTTCGGGGCTGACGTTGCATTTCCGGCGGCCGCCAAGGGAAGAATAGGTAGTAGACCAGGTCGCAGATCAGCAGGGCGGCATAGCTCAGGAAAAAAGTCCAGCCGACATTTGTCGCCGTGGTGCCGAGTAGTGGCAGGGCAACCTTGATCCAGGTAAGCCGGACACCCAGGAGAGAGATTATGCTGACACCCAACGAGAAGCGCGGTCGCCCAAGGGTTGCCAGCATCCGGGCAAAGACCTCATTGATACCGAAAGCGATGGTCAGCGGAACGGCAAGATAAATGACGGCGGAAGCGTAGGCGATGACGTCCGGGTCGGAGTTGAATAGTCCGGCCAGCGGTGCGGCAAAGATGGTCATAGGCAGGGCGGTAAAAAGGGAAAAGATGACGTTGTACAGCAAGGCCAGACCGGTGCTCTTTCGTATTCGGTCGTATTTGCCGGCACCAAGATTTTGTCCGACCATATTCTGATTGGCGGTAGCAAAGGCGGCCAAGCCGCGAGAGACAATCCCGGACAGGCGGCTATATATCGTGTAGCCGGCGATAGCGATTGAGCTGCCGGTGGCGTTGATCTCAGACTGGAGGACAGTGGTGGTTATACAGTAGAGGATACTTTGAAAGCCGACGGGGAGGGCGATCTTCATGGTCTCGCCGATTACGGCACGGTCAAGGGTCATTTCGCGCCAGGAGAGCCGCCAAGGTTTCGTTGTGGCGAACAGCGAGATGACAACCAGGATGAAAGAAATAAATTGCGTAAGCACGATGGTCAGTCCCGCTCCCAGGACACCGAGTTGCAGGACGCGGATAAGCAATACACTCAAGCCGAGGCCGGCGACTGTACTGATAACGAGAATGCGGAAAGGACGCCGCGACTCGCCGCAGCCATGAAGGATCGAAAAACCTCCGGCAGAGGTCAGATAGAAAATAAAAGCGAGATTGTTGAGGCGGAAATAGAGAGTGGCATCGGCACGCACATCCGCCGGCACGGAAATTAGCTTCATAAGAGGGGTGGCAAGGAGACTCAGGATAACTGCCATAGATGCGGATAGCAGGAAGCAGAAGGCGAAGGTGGTGTGAGTTGCCCTGTGTAGACGAGCGGAGTCTCGCTGACCGACCGCAACTGCAACCGGTACCGAAAAAAGCGCGGCGATGGCAATCGGCATGCTCTGAACGAGTGAAATAAAGGAAAATACGGCACCGACGGCAGCGAGACTGGCCGCACCCTGCGATCCGAGAAGAAGAGCCTCAACTATGGTAAAAGCCTGGAGCAAAAGGTTGGAGAAAAGGATAGGTAGCGTGTAGATGGCCAGAGTCTTGCCTATTTTCCCTTCGGTTAAGCTTGCCGTAACGTCGCCGGTCCCTTTTATGCCGCTTTCCCTCTCGGTTAAGCTTGCCATAATGCGGATGATCCCTTCTAAGTCTCTCCGTGTGTACGTCTGTGGAACGATTGCCACTATTCTAGCACAGATGTCGACTTTGCGAGCATCATATTTATCGGTGCGGATTGTTAAAAAAGGAATATCAGGCCGCGTTTTCGGTCATCTTCTTCTTTCGGGACGGACGCTCCATTTCCGGCGGTCGCCAGGGGAAGAACAGGTAGTAGACCAGGTCGCATATCATGATGGCGGCATAGCTGAGGAAGAAGAGCCAACCGATATTTTCCGACGTGATGCCGATAATCGGCATCACGATCTTGATCCAAATGAGGCGGACGCCCAGAACGGAGATTATGCCAACACCCAGCGAAAAGCGCGGTCGCCCCAGAGTTGCCAACATTCGAGCAAATATATCGTTGATACCGAAAGCGATTGTCAGCGGGAAGGCAATATAGATAATGCCGCAGGCGAAAGCAATGACATCCGGGTCGGAGTTAAAAATCCCAACCAGCGGTGTGGCGAAAACGACCATAGGTACGGAGACAATGATAAAAAAAGCAAGATTATACAGCTGGGCAAAGCGGGTGCTTTTTCGGATTCGGTCGTACTTTCCGGCTCCGAGGTTTTGTCCGACCATATTTTGATTAGCGATGGCAATGGCTTTCATGCCCATAGTTAAAAATCCGGATAGACGGATAAATATCGTGTAGCCGGCAATGGCGGTTGCGCTGCCGGTGCCATTGATCTCGGCCTGGATAATCGTGGTGGTTGTGCAAAAGATAATGCTTTGGATTCCGACCGGGAGAGCGATCTTCATGGTTTCGCCTATAACGGCACGGTCGAGGGTCATTTCGCGCCAGGAAAGTCGCCAGGGTTCAGTCGAGGTGAAGAGAGAAATAGAAACCAGGACGAAAGAAATGAATTGCGTGAATACAACGGTCAATCCCGCGCCCAGGACACCAAGCTGCAGGACGCGGATAAACAGTACGTTCAGACCCAGACCGGCGACTGTACTGATAGTGAGAATACGGAAAGGACGCCGCGACTCGCCGCAGCCCTGAAGGATTGAAAAGCCGCCGGTGGAGGAAAGATAGAAAATAAAGGCGAGACTGTTAAGGCGGAAATAGAGAGTGGCATTGGCAAGCACATCCTCCGGCACGGCGATCAGCTTCATAAGAGGAGTGGCGATGAGGCTCAGAAGGACGGCCAGAGCTGCAGAAAAGAGGAAGCAAAAAGTGAAAGTGGTGTGAGTCGCCCGGTGCAGACGAGCGTAGTCACGCTGACCGACCGCAACGGATACCGGTACCGCGAAAACCGCCGCAGTGGCAAGCGGCAGAGCCTGAATGAGCGTATTGACGGGGGCGACGGCACCGACGGCGGCAAGAGCAGCCTTGCCTTGAGAGCCGAGGAGGAGCGCCTCAACGAGGAAAGAGGTCTGGAGTAACAGGTTAGAGAAAAGTATGGGCAGTGCGTAAACTATCAGAGTCCTGCCGATTTTTCCTTCGGTTAAGGTTGCCATAATGCGATGGCGATCCTTTCTACGCCTTTCCGTAAGCAACTTCTGCGAGCGGGTTAGTCTGTTCAGCTATTCTAGCATAGCCGTCGCCTTTGTGAGAATATCATTCGCCGGCTTTATAATCACAAACGCAAAAGGGATATCAGGCGCTTTTTGTTTTGCGTTTTCGGGACGGGCGCTGCATTTCCGGAGGTCGCCAGTGGAAGAACAGATAGTAAATCAGGTCGCATATCACGAGGGCAGTGTAGCTGAGGAAGAAGAGCCAGCCGATATTTTCCGCCGATATGCCGATGATCGGCAAAACGATCTTTATCCAAATGAGGCGGACGCACAGAATGGCGATTATGCCGACACCCAGCGAAAAGCGCGGTCGCCCCAGAGTTGCCAGCATTCTGGCAAAGATATCGTTGATACCGAAAGCGATTGACAACGGTAAGCCGATATAGGCAATACCACAGGCGTAAGTGATGACGTCCGGATCGGAGCTGAAAATCCCAACCAGCGGTGCAGCGAAAACGACCATAGGTACGGTAGTAATGATAGAAAAAGCGAGATTATATAATTGGGCAAAGCAGGAGCTCTGCCGTATTCGGTCGTACTTACCGGCTCCGAGGTTCTGTCCGACCATGTTTTGGTTGGCAATGCCAATGGCTTTCATGCCCATGGTTAAAAATCCGGATAGGCGGATAAATATAGTGTAGCCGGCAATAGCGGCTGCGCTGCCGGTGCCGTTGATCTCGGCCTGGATAATCGTGGTGGTTATAAAGTAGATAAGAGTTTGGATTCCGACCGGGAGAGCGATCCGCATGGTTTCACCGACTATTTTATGGTCTATAGTCATTTCGCGCCAGGTGAGTCGCCAGGGTTCGGTCGTGGTGAAGAGGGAAATATAAACCAAGACGCAAGAGATAAATTGCGTGAATATAACGGCCAGTCCGGCGCCCAGGACACCGAGTTGCAGGACACGGATAAACAGAAAACTCAGACCCAGGCCGGAGACTGTACTGATAATGAGAATGCGAAAAGGTCGCTTTGAATCGCCGCATCCCTGAAGGATCGAAAAACCGCCGGTGGAGGTAAGATAGAAAATAAAGGCTAGACTGTTGAGGCAGAAATAGAGGGCGGCATCGGCGCGCACATCCTCCGGCACAGAGATCAGCTTCATGAGAGGATTGGAAAGAAGGCTCAGAAGAACGGCCATGGCTACAGATAATATGAAGCAAAAAGTAAAAGTGGTATGAGTCGCCCGATGCAGACGGGCGAAGTCGCGCTGACCGACCGCAATGGATATCGGTACCGCGAAAACCGCCGCCGCGGCAAGCGGCAGAGCCTGGATGAGCGAAATGAAAGGAGCGACGGCACCGACGGCGGCGAGACTTGCCTTGCCTTGCGAGCCGAGGAGAAGTGCCTCAACGAGGAGAGAGGTTTGGAGTAAGAGATTGGAGAAAAGTATAGGTAGAGCGTAGACAACCAGAGTCTTGCCGATTTTTCCTTCGGTTAAAGCTGTCATAATGCGGAGTCGGTTCCTTCTAAGCCCCTACGTGCGTAACTTCCGCGAACACTTGTGTCTGTTCACGTTGCAATTCTAACATAGATGCTGATTTTGTAGCGGCGTTTTGAGTGGCGCAATACGCGGCGGCCGCCGTAACGCTTGCCTGAAAGGTTGAGATAAAGTTTTAAAGGGCTAAAGCACGTTCAGAAGTGCGACAATTTCATCATAGGTTCTGCGGGCGGCTTTGTTTATTCTCACAGCTGCGTAGCAATGGGGCATGCCCGGCTCAATATATATCCGATAGTCCGCGTACTCGATTCTTCCGCTCTTAGGAACTTTAAAGACCCGGCTCTCATTATGCGCTTTGGCGTGGGCGTAGATTTTGTCGACGTCCTGTTCCGGCGGATTTGAGAAACGCATCACCAGCCGCAAGGCTCCCATAATAATTTTATTGCTGAAGCTCATGGAACTCCCTCCTTGCTACGTTGGCGGGCTCAACTACATAGACAGGCTCAGCTGTGTCGGTATGTTGACGGGCTGATGGGTGATTAAAATCAGGAAGCGTTCGGTCTCCGCGGCCAGGACTTCTTCCAGGAGGCGGATCGACTCCGGATCCAGATTGGCCAAGGGTTCGTCCAAAATTATGATTTCCGACCCGCGTAGGAGAGCGCGCAGAACCATGAGACGGCGGGCTTCGCCACCGGAATAACGACCGAGGGGAGCGTGCAGGACTTCCGGGTCGGCCAGGTGCGGTAGACCGAGACGGCGCAGACCGTCGACGAGTTCCTCATCGCTCACGGGACGGTACATGCTGAGATTGTCCGCCAAAGTGCCGTCGAAGAAGATGCTGTCCTGACGCATGATGGTGACGAGATCGTTCAAGTTACCCACCCGATCCAAGGCTATGCCGGAGATGGAAATTTCTCCCTCGTCCACGGGATAATAGGCGCAGAGCAGACTGAGCAGAGTGGACTTGCCGCGGCCGCTCTCGCCTTGAATCTGGGTTATGCCCCGTTCGCTTATCTTTAGGGAGAAGTCTTCCAAAATCGGCAGGTCGCTATCCGGATAGGTGAAGCAAACGCGGTCGAAGCGGATGTCTTCCACGCGGTCCAAGTCGACGGCGTCCTCGGCGATCGCCTGCTCTTCGTAGGCGATGGTTTCGTTGATGTAATTGAGGTTTTCCCGCGCCGCCTTGAAACGCTGCAGGTAGTGGCTGGTATATGGCAGATTGTCCGTGAAGTTGAAGAGTATGCCGAGGACGGCGATATAGTCGGCGATGCCGAGCCTACCGTCGGAGACCACGGCGGCTACGATCAGGAGGGCGACGATACTGTACGCGTTTAGAATCAGTTGGGCGATGTGGAAGCTGGCGATGACCGAGCGTTGCCACTTTTTCCGCTCTTGGGTATATGCGGCGGTGCTGCGGCGGAAACGGCTGATGAATAGATTCTCTTTGGCAAAGTTCACGATGGTTTCCAGACCGTTCAGGATTTCATTGAATAGAGAGAGGTTGGCCTCTTCGGCGGCGATGGCCCGCTTCTCCGCTTGGATAACCCGGTTCTTCAGCAGTCCCGGCAGGAATACAGCCAGCACCATGCCGATCAGGCTGACAATGAGCAGGGGCGGATAGATTGTATATATAAGTATGAGCCCCGGGATGCTCGTGCCCACTATTTGTAAAAAGCCGAACACGCCCTGGAAGAAAGATCCTTCCAAAATACTGATTTGTCCGGTGTACGCGTTGATGTATCTGCCCTCGCCGTGGCGGATGAACTGCGCATAGGAGCGTCGGACGATGCTTTCAAAGATACTTTGCCGGATCCGCCGCAGACATAAAGCGCTGACCCGCAGGTAGACTTTTGAATAGAGATAGAAGAAGAGGGGGATGATGAGTACCAGAACTACGAACTTAATAAACTCAGTCTCCAATCCCCGGGCGTTGCCGGCAACGGCCAACTCCACCAGCCTGCCCTTGACGAGCTGGAAGAAGTGCATGGCTCCTTCGGAAATAAGAATCAGCAGGATGGCGAGGGAAAAGAGATACTTCTGCTCAAAGAGCAGGGAAGAGAAGGTAAGGCTCTTGGTCTTTTGCTTCATACGCACCCCGCCTCACATAAGGTATCGGATTCCGGGTGACTGAGGCAGGCGACGGGCTCCGAACGCCTGAGACGACCGCCTTCCAGAATGTATACCTTATCCATGCCGGCGAGTAGGCGCTCCGAGACCCGGTGGCTGATCAGGATGATCGTGCGATTCCGTAGGCCCAGGATGAGATCCTCAATGTGCTCGGCGTTCTCCGGATCCACGTTAGCCAGCGGTTCATCCAGGATGAGGATCTGGCTGTCGCGCAGGAAACCGCGCGCCAGCGCCAGACGCTTGCGCTCGCCGCCGGATAGATTGTGCCCCCGTTCCGCCACGCCCTGCTCTTTCTCTTGAAGGGCCGACAGGCCTAGCCGTCGCATTATCTGTGCTGCGTCCGCCGCACAACTTGCGTTTTCGCCGGCGTTCCCGCCTAATTCGCGATTTCCGGAAGACGCCTGTGCCGTCGCATCCGCGGTGTCTTCGCAGAAGAGGTTGTCCTCCGCCGTTCCGCTGAAGATGAAGGGATCCTGCTCCACCATAGTGATCAAATCAGAGCGATTCGCATCCGCCAGACGGATCTCTCCCCTATCCGGCGGATGGTAGCCGGCGATCAGGGACATCAAACTGCTCTTGCCGCTGCCGCTGGTGCCGAGGATGAGAACTTTCTCGCCCTTTGCGACGTCGAGGTTCAGGCCGTCCAGGATCTGCCGTTCGCCGTAACTCAGGGCGACGTCCTCCGCCTGTAGCGCCAGGGAACTGTCCCGCACCGGCGGCGCCGGAGAGGATGCGGAATCCCGGTGAGGGAAGTCGATATAATCCAGCACCGACTTGACGGCCGGTCGCGCCGAGATGACCCCTTCGACGCTCCTCGCCAGCCAGTAAATTTGGCCGCTGATAGCCGAGCTGAGGGCAAAGATACTGACAAAGTTCCCCGCGCTTATTTCGCCTCTGAAGACAAAGAGTGCGGACAGCCCGGCTATGACGGCCTGGGAGAAATAAGTCAGAGCGGAACTCAGACCGTTTGTCCGCGCCCGGGTCTCCGCTCGCCGGATGTCTTCCCGAACCAGCTTGGTAAGAGATGAGTTAAAGAGACTGAGGATCTTCTCCTCGATGTGGTAGTTTTTGATAGCCTCGACACCCTTTAGTTTTTGCAGGAAGTTGTCCGTATGACGATCATTCTCCGCCTGGAATTTTTTCTGGGCCGCCGTCAGCTTATTCTGCTGGGCCCGGGTAAAGAATACGGGTAGGACGTAGGCCGCCAACGAAATCAGAGCCATACGCCAGTCAATCAGGGCGATGGCGGTGAGGGTAATAAGGATATTGACGGCGTATTCAATCAGCCTGCCGCCCATGCCCAGATACATTTGACTGATGAGATTCATCTCCGCCGTATAACTGCTGACCGACTTCGAAACATCCAGACCGCGGACGGCGGTTCTGTCCCGTAGCA
>JAAZIX010000196.1 GCA_012800655.1 Clostridiaceae bacterium
CAAACGCAGCTTCGACACCTTCAGTCACGAACGGAGCGTGCTCCGTCAGAGCCGGCGCATTGACTTGCCGGTACGCTACCGTCCCTACAAGGAAAAATGGCTACGGGTACTCAAACGCTTGATGCGCTGAACATAATTTTGCATACCATAAAAGGGGAGGCATATGGAACAAAAGGAAAAAATCAACGTAGAGCATTTTACGGAATTGTTGGCAAAATTTATCGCCCTCTTGGTGATACGCCTGCCTGATGATGTAGTGACAAAGCTGACAGAATTGAGCCGGAGAGAAACCTCGCCGTTGGGACAGGTTCTGTATGAAGCGATAAAAGACGATCTGAGTCTGGCGACTCAACTGAAGCGGCCATTGTGTCAAGATACCGGCATCCTGCAATTTACGGTACGTGTGGGCAGCAACTTTCCTTGGATGAATAAGGTAAGTGAAGTTTTACGGCAGGCTGTGTTGCGGGCGACCCGGGAAGTTCCTCTGCGCCCCAATGCAGTAGAAATTTTCACACATGTGAATAGCGGGAATAATACTGGAACCCGAATTCCGTGGATTGACTGGGAAGTAATTCCCGATCGTGACGATATCTACATATATGGTTATGTGGCGGGAGGAGGTTGCTCTTTGCCGGGTACGGCCAAAGTCTTCATGCCATTGGAAGGATTGGAAGGCGTGGTGCGCTATATATTTGATCAGATCACATCATACGGCATCAATGCCTGTCCGCCACTTTTGGTCGGGGTCGGCTTAGCCGGCTCAATGGATGTCGCGGCTAAACTATCAAAAACCGCCCTATTGCGACCCATAGGCGCAAGTAATCCCGACGCTGCTGCCGCGGATCTGGAACAGCGTCTGACCGATGGACTCAATGCGCTGGGTATAGGGCCCGGCGGACTGGGGGGCGAGGCCAGCGTTCTGGGTGTGCATGTCGAACAGGCGGCACGTCATCCGGCGACTTTAGCGGCTGCTATTTCGACCGGGTGCTGGGCCCTACGGCGAGCCCTGATACGTTTAGATGCCGATTTAAATTATGAGGTTTTATCCCATAAAGGAGCGGTGTTATGAGTAAAATTATCCTGAGTACGGACATTGATGATGCCGATATTATTAATCTGCGAATCGGCGATATTGTTTATTTGAGCGGTACGTTGGTTACCGCACGCGATGCCGTTCACGAACGCTTGTTGCGAGAAGGCTGTGATTTACCATTCAGTTTGGCCGGAAAAGCCCTTTTGCATGCGGGCCCGATCATGCGCAGTCTGCCGGACGGGACATTTGAAACTATTTCTATTGGGCCGACGACCAGTATGCGGATGGAAGCGTTGGAAGCGGAATTTATCGCCAGAACCGGGGTTAAGCTGGTGATAGGCAAAGGAGGCATGGGCGCGAAGACAGCTGCGGCCTGTAGCCGGTATCGAGCCATCCACTGTATTTTCCCCGGAGGCTGTGCTGTTCTGGCGGCGACACATGTTGAGAAGGTCGAAAGTGTGGACTGGCTTGATTTGGGAATGCCGGAGGCACTGTGGCGGTTACAGGTTCGGGAATTCGGCCCCCTGATTGTTTCGATTGATTGTGCAGGGCAAAATCTCTTTGAAAATAAGAAGATTGCTTATAATGCCAGAAAAGCGGAAATTATTAAAACAGTGTTAACAGCTTCAACTAATAAGTCAATTTAGTGTTAACATTGGGTATGGGTGTTCCTTATATTACAATGATAAATTTTCTATTATAGTAACTAGTATAGTAGCCAAAATTCAAATGCTACATGATAAATTTGACGGAGGAAAGAGCTGTATGTCGGGAGAAAAATCAAAAAGACCCTGGGTATTGATCCATTCGGAGAATGTGCGGCCGCTTGTATGCGACGAAACATATTCATCTAAACAATTAACGGGGGATGAAATCGCCGGAATGCCGGTAATTAATATCAATGAGGGTACATTGAAAGCCGGGTGCCGCACCGGGGGTGATGCGCACGAGGATACAGAGGTTTATTATGTCCTAGATTGTGCGCCGGGCAGTTCCATTCATTTGGATGAAGATGAAATTCCCTGTAAACCCGGAGATATCTTCGTAATACCCCCTCAGGTTTTTCATTGGATTGATAACACTAAATCTGATCGTCCTTTTGTAATTTTAACATTCTGGGAGAGAGAAATTCAAAACGGTGTTTTCATGGTACGCAAACAGGCCTGGGGAACAAGTATTGGAAATATCGATCCGGAATATACGAAGAAACGTATGGGGAAAAATCCCGATTAAGGAAAAGAACAACGAGGTAGAGGATAGTTCGAAAGACGCGGAGGTAATTCTATGTCGGAAAACGACGCAAGAGCACAGATCGAGGCTCTAATCAGCAAAGCCAGAAAAGCACAAAAAATAATTGAGGAATATACTCAGGAACAGGTAGACGCTTTAGTCAGAGCAGTTGCCAAAGTTATTTTTGATAACGCGGCTTCTTTGGCGCGGATGGCTGTCGACGAGACAGGGATGGGTGTGTATGAAGACAAAGTAAAGAAAAACCGCGGCAAAGCAAGGCTGATATGGAACGACATGAAGAACGGGAAGAGTGTCGGCATAATCAGAGAGTTGCCGGAGTTGGGGTTAGTTGAAGTTGCGAAGCCTATGGGCGTGGTGGGCGCTGTTACCCCGTCAACGAATCCGATCGTCACACCTATGTGTAACGCGATGTTTGCTCTTAAAGGTCGCAACGCTCTGATTATTTCTCCGCACCCCGGTGCCAAACGTTGTAGTTGTGCTGCTTCTACTCTTATGCGTAAGGCTATTGAGGATCTCGGTGCTCCCGGTGATTTGCTCCAAATTGTTGAGGAGCCCTCCGTAGAGCTGTCCGGTTGGATTATGAAGTTGTGCGATGTCTGTATCTCTACGGGAGGAGCGGGGATGGTACGTGCGGCCTACTCCAGCGGCAAGCCGGCTTTCGGAGTCGGTGCCGGCAATGTGCAATGCCTGATAGACCTTGACGTAGATGTAA
>JAAZIX010000016.1 GCA_012800655.1 Clostridiaceae bacterium
AACAACGGCTGGACCGGTACATTCGATGATCTGCCGCTGAACAAGGCGGTGGGAACTGCAATTGCCTACACGGTAGAAGAGGCGGTCGTGCCTGCCGGCTATGCTAGGAAAATAACCGGCTCGGCGGCGAGCGGTTACAAAATCACGAACAGCTATGCGCCGTCCACAACGAGCGTAAGCGTTACCAAGGCCTGGGACGATGCGGACAATCAAGACGGTCTGCGTCCCGCAAGTATTACGGTGCAGCTGTATGCCGATGGAAAAGCGGTGAAAGGCAAGACCCTGGAACTGAGCAAAGCCAACAACTGGACCGGTACATTCGACGGTCTGCCGGAGAGGAAAGCGGGAACCGCGATTGCCTACACGGTAGAAGAGGCGGTCGTGCCTGCCGGCTACACGAGGAAGATAACGGGCTCGGCGGCGAGCGGTTACACGATCACAAACAGCTATGCGCCGGTTAAAGCAGGCGTAAGCGTTACTAAGGTCTGGGAGGACAACGACAATCGGGACGGTATGCGCCCCGCAAGTGTGACGATACAACTGTATGCGGATGGAGTTGCGGTGCCAGGCAAGACACTGGAACTTGGCGAAAACAACGACTGGACCGGTACATTCTTCGATCTGCCGATGAACAATGCGGGAACCGCAATTGTTTACACGGTGGCTGAAACGCCCGAGCCCGCTATCTATGTCCCCATAGTTTCCGGCGACGCAATCAATGGTTTCGTCGTAACCAACATCGTTCCGGAGATTCTTCCTGCTACCGGCGATAACGGCTATGTTTTCCCACAGACTTTGATCCCGGTCCTGTTGGGAATACTGTTGCTGAGTTTACTGCTCATCGTACGTAGGAAGAAGCGCTTTGACTAAATATACCTGATATAAACGCACCGGACAAGAGGAAAGAGGCGGCAGATCAAACTGCCGCTTCTTTCTTGGTTCGTCTCGGATGGCATGGGATAGAAGAAGTAATGAAAAACTCGTTAAATCGAAAAGAATGAGAACTAGTCACTTAAATTGATAAATCGCCCTGTTATTGATAAATTGCCCTTGACCTGCGGTGAGCATTCCTTTAGAATACCGAGTGATTTGCGATTTTTTTAGATCGGTACGGAGAAAGGATGATCGCTTTGAAGAAAGTTAGATTCACAGAACTAGTACTGCGGGACGGAAATCAGTCTCAACTCGCCACACGAATGCCGTTTGCGGACTTTGTCGATGTTCTCCCGGAATTGGATAAGGCCGGCTTTGAGAGCATGGAGGTTTGGGGCGGCGCTACTTTTGACACTTGCCTACGCTACCTGAAGGAAGATCCGTGGGAAAGACTGCGTAAAATACGTAAGGCCTGCCCCAACACGAAACTGCAAATGCTCCTGCGCGGACAGAACCTGCTCGGCTATCGTCACTACCCGGACGATGTGGTCCGAGCTTTTATTAATCGCGCCGTTGCGAACGGGATTGATGTGATTCGGATTTTCGACGCGCTGAACGACCCGCGCAATGTCGAGCTAGCGATTGAAGAAACGCGAAAACAGGGCGCAGAAGCTCAGGCGGCGATTTGCTATACCATCAGCCCGATTCATGACCTGGACAGCTATGTGCGTCTGGTGCGTCAATTCGAGGATATGGGCGCGACTTCTCTTTGCATTAAGGACATGGCCGGTATCATGTTGCCGGATCAGGCGGAGGCGCTGGTTCGGGCGATCAAGGCCGTTTCGGATTTGCCGCTGCATATTCATACTCATACCACGACCGGTATGGCGATGATGTCGCTTTTGAAGTCGGTTGAGGCCGGCGCCGATGTCATCGATACCGCGATGTCTTCGTTCTCGGGCGGAACTTCGCATGCGCCGACGGAGACTATGGCGGCGGCTTTAGAGGCCTACGGTTATGATACCGGTCTGAATCAGAGACAGTTGAAGAAAATCAACGATCTTCTGTCTCCTGTTCAGGAAAAATATATCGAGGACGGGAGCCTGGATCCGCGAGTCCTTACCACTCGCACGGATGCCCTGGTCTATCAGGTTCCGGGCGGAATGATTTCCAATCTTATTGCCCAGCTGAAAATGTATAATGCCGGCGACCGCCTGGAGGAGGTCTTCGACGAGGTTCCGCTGGTGCGTAAGGATCTCGGCTATCCTCCCCTGGTTACTCCGATGAGCCAGATGGTTGGCGTGCAGGCCGTGAACAATGTTCTCGGCAAAGAACGTTATGCCAATATTTCCCGCGAGATCAGAGCCTATATCGCCGGTGAATACGGACGGGCGCCCGGAGAGATTAATCCGGAATTAGTTAAAAAGGTTCTCGGTGATGCAGAACCGTTGCAGGTGCGCTTTGCCGATACCATGGAGCCGGGTCTGGAGCAGGCGAAAAAGGATGCCGGACCGTTGGCGCGTGATATTGACGATGTGCTCTCTTATGCGACCTTCCCGCAGATTGCCCAGGACTTCTTCGCCGAGCGTGAAAAGCGTGAGCAAAACATTCAGAAATACACGATTAGGAGGGTAGAGAAATAATTATGCCGTACTTTTTGGATTTTCTTCTGCCGCGGACTTTGACCGCAAAGTTGTTTTTAAGCGCCGCGGAGCAGGAATGGACCTTCGGTCAGCTGGCGCTGATTGCCGTAATCGGCTTTGTTCTCGTGATTCTCGTCCTGGGCGTGATTACGTTGTTGATCAAGGCCATCGGCATAGGTGTAGATAAGTTCAATGCCGGGCAGAAAGTAGCGGACAATGCCGCGGTAGCCTCGCCGCAGGGAACTGTCGCCGGGGTTGCGAGCGTTAAAGTGCCGGCACCGGGCTCCGTGGGCGAGATTGCCCTGCACGATGTTCCCGAGGAAACAGCCGCAATGCTGATGGCTATTGTGGCCGATCGGATGGATGTTCCACTGAATGAATTGCGCTTCCGCTCAATTCGCGAAATCAAAGATGATGAGTAACTGTCAGTAGAGGAGTATCAGAGAATGAAATACGAAGTAGTTCTAAACGGAAAAAAGTATGAAATCGAAGTTGAGCGCGGAGAGGCGATTCTCATCGATGTGAGCGATGTCCAGGCGGTTGCTCCCGTGGCCCCCGTTTCGGTAGCGGCTCCGGCTCCCGCCGCGGTTGCCGCACCCGTTGCCGCCCCCGCCGCCGTTACGGGCGGCGAGGTAATAGCCGCCCCTCTACCGGGCAAGATTCTCTCGCTGGCGGTGGAACAGGGCGATGCGGTTAAAGCCGGGCAGTTGATCTGCATTATTGAGGCGATGAAGATGGAGAATGAGGTGCTCTGTCCGCGTGACGGAACGATTGCGGCAGTGCAGTCCGCCGCCGGCGCCAACGTCGAGACCGGCACTCCGATCGTCGTTTTGGCATAGATCGTGAACGGGATTCACGTACGAATTAGGTAGGAGAATAAATTGAACGTACTTGAAGTATTAGACAATCTATGGAAATCAGCCGGATTTTCGATGATTGCCGCCAGCTGGCAGAACATGTTGATGATTCTGGTGGCTTGCTTCATGCTCTATTTGGCGATCG
>JAAZIX010000197.1 GCA_012800655.1 Clostridiaceae bacterium
GAAATCATTTATCCATACCGGCGGTCAACGCTATGCGGATCTCGATCCGGATGAACTCGGATAATGGTCCTTGGAGCCGGCTTGTAATAGCCGTTGTCGGTATTTACCCGAAAAAGGATGTGGCTAGTCGCATTATAAAATATATATAATCGGAGGGAAATAATATGCAAACGAACTTATCTGAACTGGCAAGCAAGCCTATATTTTTTGAGCGAAACAGAGTGGCCCGGGTCTACACCGGCGGCAAACTGTTCCACGATTTTTTCGGGGATCCTGCCGAGGATAGCCTCTATCCGGAAGAATGGGTCGCCTCCTCGGTTCGAGCCATGAATCGGGATTCCGATAACCCGGTAGAAGGCATTTCCAAAATAAAAGGCACGGAAATATATCTGCATGAACTATTGGAAGCCGAAAAAGAACGGATGTTGGGAGATCGGGAGAGCATGGGTATACTTGTTAAGGTGCTGGACAGCGCCATCAGGCTGGCGGTTCAGTCGCATCCGGACAAAGCTTTTTCCGCCAAACACTTTAACTCGCCGCACGGCAAAGCCGAGTCCTGGCTGATACTGGCAACCCGTCCGAATGCGAAAATTTACATCGGCTTCAAAGCGCCGGCAACCCGGGAAAGCTTTCTGGAGGCAATGGAACGCAGCGAAACAGATAAGAACGCCATGGAGGAGCTTTTAAATGAGATCCCGGCGAAAAAAGGGGATGTCTACTTCATCTCGCCTCGCCTTGTGCATGCCATAGGTGGCGGATGCCTGATACTGGAAGTACAGGAGCCTACGGATTTTAATTTTCAGACCGAGGCATGGTGCGGAGATTATAAGCTGAACGACTTTGAAAAATATGTTGGTCTAGATCGCGATACGGCACTGGAATGCTACGATTATTCACTGCATGGCGAAGCGGTGGTTCGCAAGGCGAAAAAGACCCCTAAGTTATTCGACTCTCGCCCCGGCCTGATAGGCGAAGCTCTGATTGGGTCCGAGGATACCGATTGCTTTTCCGTAAACCGTTATCGCATCGACGAAGGAGGAATGCTCAGTCTCAGCGGTCCGGCCATATATATCGTGACCGAAGGCGAGGGCAACATCTCCGGTCCGGGCGGCTACAGTTACGATGTCGGCAAGGGCGATTACTTCCTCATGCCGGCCTGTACCGCGCACAAATACGAACTCGGCGGAGAGGGTCTGGAGCTGGTCGAGTGTCTGCCCCCGGAGCAGGACAAGAGGTAGTTGTAATATTCATACATTATAAATAGTAACTTATTGACATTATAAGACCCCAAGGAGTGAAGGTGATATGTAGAAGCATTGTTGATCGCTAACAGCAATAGCAGGATCATGTTACCAATCAACGGGAATGGACCTCGTTTAAAAGGTGGGTTTGCACGCGCTTACACGCGCTTGCAATTAACTCTCGTGCAAGCGCGTGCAAAAGCGTGCAAAGCTTATGTTTGAATACCTTGACGATTCGATTCATGTGTGACAGGATATTCGGAGGGGGTATATCGACTAACAAACCGTGGTTTGTTAGTCGATATTTACTTTTGAGGGAATAGCTGCATGTGGCTTTTTAAGGAAGGTAGCGTCATTGACCACGAGATGCAGAAACAGTTGACGGCGCGTCTGCTAAAATAGACAGGAAATAAATTTTATGGTTAATAAGAAAAGCTGGCTGGCTAATCTACTTTTGCTTTTGGTTGCTGCCATCTGGGGTTCTAATTATGTCGCACAGAGCATCGGAGCCAGATATTTACCCGCACCGATATACAATTACCTGCATTTTTGTCTGGGTGCGATTTGTGTATTGCCGATAACATTGTACAGACACAAAACGTGGTGCCGTTCCAGGCAGAGTCGCGACAAAAGCAGCCATAAATGCTGTGATGACACTGCTTCTTATTCTGCGGTCGCTGATGACGAAGATAAATTTCTGCAGCTGTGCGTGTCGGCGCAGGCGGATCGGATGGCCTGGCGATTGGCTATTCCGGGAGGTATACTGGCCGGTGTATTGGTGTCTTTAGGTAGTCTTTTTCTGCAGATGGGTATGGCTACGGCCAATGTCGGTACAGCTGGCGTTATCAGCGGCTTATATGTGGTTCTGGTTCCTTTTATCGGCCTGTTTTTCAGGGAGCGTATCTATGTTGGGAATTTGATCAGTAGCTTACTGGCATTGGCGGGGTTGTTTCTGATTTGCTATACCCCGGGTGGTACATTTGCCATCGGCGATATATATCTGCTGATCTCGGTTCTGTTTTACTCTCTGCACATACGTGCGATTTCGCGGTGGGCTGTTGCCTGTGACTCACTGAAACTAGCTGTTTTGCAAATGACGGTTGCCGCGTTTATGTCGCTTCTTTTCGCGTTATTTCAACGGATGTCTTTTGATCTCGATATGATTTATGCTGCTTTACCGGCTCTGCTGTATACCGGAATTATGAATTCCGGCGTGGCTTTTTCACTGCAGGCTATCGCGCAAAATCATGCTCCGGCGGCTCATGCGGCAATTATAATGAGCATGGAATCGCTTTTTGCGGTAATCAGCGGCTGGATATTTTTGAATGAACAGTTAACTCTGAAGGTCTATTTGGGGATTGTGCTCATGATCGGTGCCATGCTCCTGTCGCAGTTTGTCGGTCTACGGCACAGTAGGAAAAATTCCGTGTCGGATGATTCGGAGGTTGACAGCGGCGAGTTTTGCGGCTGACTGCTTCAAGATATAACAGATTGTCGACAATTACAGTGCAATAATTGCATAAAAACACACCGCAAATCCCGGTAAAATACAGCCATTTTGCCCGATACTCATGAATTATCGTTTATAATGCTGTAGCGAAAGAACGTCATGCTCGTGAGCATCTGAGGGAGGGCAATGTTATGGCACGTGAAAGTAACGATATCCTGTTCCGGCATCCGCGCTCCGAACATACGAACGGGCGGCACACCGCATATATGGTACGTACGTCATCCGGCGATGTGTTGGTGGTGGATGGCATAGCACAGTCGCTTGATCGGCAGGCTGCGCAGTTTTTACGGACAGAGTTCTCGTTTACCGCGCCCGTACCGGTGTTGGGTCGGGATTGCACCATCGGCCTGGGTGACAGGCTGGGACTGGCCGCACCCGGCCATATCGCAGCCGTACGAAATTATCAGGCTACGCCCGTACTGGTGCAACAATCCATGCGGGAGTTGAATCTGACCGGTCGCACCTGGCAGGATATTCTGGACGTGGGCACGTTTATGACTTTCCGCGAAGGATATACCGCCGGATTCGGCGCGGACGGAGACCATTTAAAGCAGGCAGCCGACATCGGCCGGGTGCTTTCTCTGGGTTATACGATGGTTACTCTGGACTGCTCCGAGCACATTGCCCGTGACGACGGCGAGGATCGTGTGCCTTCGGATGTGGCGGACAGGTACTTGGGCCGCACGTTCGGATTGGACAACGGCCAAAGCATCACTCTAGATCGCCCGCAACTGGCTCGCGCTGTCAACATCTATGGAAAAGCATTGGACTTTACGGCCGATATCTGGCGTATGTTTTGGGTTGATGGAACGGCAACGGCCGATTTTGAGCTGTCCATTGACGAAACGACGCAGCCCACCACCCCGGAGCAGCATTTCTTTATCGCCAACGAACTGACACGGCGCGACGTACGCATGGCTACCCTGGCACCGCGTTTTTGCGGGGAGTTTCAAAAAGGAATTGAATATATAGGCGATGTCGCGCGGTTTGAACGCGAAGTTGACACGCACGCCGCCATTGCACGGTACTTTGGCTATAAGCTCAGCGTCCATTCCGGCTCGGACAAGTTTTGTATATTTCCGCTGGTTAGTCGGTATACCAGGGGAAGATATCACCTGAAAACCGCGGGTACCAGTTGGCTGGAAGCGATGCGCCTGATTGCCCGGCTACAGCCGCAGTTATATCGCCGAGCGCATGCCTGGGCTGTCGAGCATGTACAGGAAGCACGTACCTACTATCACGTCGGCCTTGACATGGCGCGGATTCCCAACTTGGCAGACCTGTCCGATCAAGACTTGCCTGGACTGTTTGATTTGGATGATGCACGGCAACTGATCCACATCACTTACGGAGTGATACTTAAAAACTCGATTCTGCGGCAGGCTCTGTATCGGGCCTGGCATGACATGGATGCGCGGGACAGCCGACCTTATGCCGATGCCCTTTGCGCACACATCGGGCGACATCTGGAGGCACTCAGTGTGCCTCGCAAAAACGAAGAATAGGCATTGATCTTTTCGTACGCTTCTTTGTGGGGATCAAGATCATTTAAGGCAGCACATCCCCCTTTAACGCAAGTTTATGCAAATATAAATCAATTTTACCTAAACAAGGCCGTTTTCCGGGGGTTATGCAAAATAGAGCAAAAAAACTTTGTTCGGCAGCATTGTTAGCGGTAAAAAAAACCATATAAAAGTAAAAAAAATCGCACTTCTATA
>JAAZIX010000198.1 GCA_012800655.1 Clostridiaceae bacterium
CCCAATAATCTGGCTCAGATGACTTTGGCGTGCTACCCAAAACAATATCTGCTACATCTGACAATAAGGCAGAATCCCATCCTCGATCGTTGGCTATAGGATTGCCAAACATCTCGACAAATTGAGACTTAACGAGCTCGTCAGTAGCAGAGATCAGCTTTTTATACGATTCCATCGTATCATTGATGGCCCATAATACCGCTGCTAATTTGCGCTGTGTTTCTAAATCAGGTAGATTGAACTCTAAGATTTTTAGATCACGCCAATTAATTGTTGGAGAGAGGGAACCTACGGAGATTTTTATAGCGGCATCCAGAAAGTAATCAGAGCTGATAAACAATGGGAAGAAATCTGGATCGATGACATCCTCAATAGGACGTAGAACCATGCCATGTGCAGAGAAGATACCATCGAAAGGAGCGATAGCGACCTTCTTTTGGTAGGCTCTGCGTCTGCCAAAAAGAACATCACCTTTACGCATCACGAGCTTTTCCCCGATTGGAGCAACGTCGGAACCGTGACGGGTAACTTTCAAGCTCCCGGAATCGAGATGTTCCAGTCCAATATACATGAGGCGGTCTTCTTCAACCGGCTTTTTCTTTTCTGTGCTATTGGTTGCAATCTGTTCAAACCGGTATTTCGTCATCATGCACACCTCCCCAAGGAAATGGCATAGACGGTGAAATTCTTGTGCCTAGTAGGCCCGATAAATTGAGATTTTACCAATTCATCCGTTGCTGTAATCAATTTCTGGTAGGATTTTTTGGTGGTATCTATTGCCCATAAAAGCGTTGCAAGTTCGCGTTGCTTATCTATATCAGGCAGTTCAAATTCATAGTTCTTCAGGTGATTCCACTTTACGCGAGGAGAAAGAGAGCCCGCAGACTTGCCAACAGCAAAATTAAACAGATTGTCATTCTGTATTATAAAGGGCAGGAGTTCCGGGACAATTCGATCCGGGATTGCTTCAATGACTGTAATATCACCGGAACAGATGCCATCGAAAGGAGCAACGGCAGCCTTTTTGAGATAAGCTCTGCGTCGGCCAAAGAGGACATCGCCTTTGCGGAATATCTTAGTGAATGTATTGTTGATGTCTTCGCCCCAAGCTGTGAGTGTCACTTCTCCCGATACCAGATGCTCAAGGCCAACAATGGGATATCCATCTTTACTGCCTTTGCAGGTTTCCCTGCGCTCTATTGCAACGTCGCCCAATTTTACTTTACTCATTGTTTTCGGCCACCTCTAAGAAAATTGCATTCAATTTTCCATAGCTTAATTTCATCATCTCTGAATATGCCATCCAGCTGTCATAGCGCTCCTGAATGGTACGCGTATCGATCTCATCATCGTTTACCTCCGGTTTTACATACAGAGGAATATTGAGAGAAAAGTTGTTATCTGCGATATCCTGAATAGTTGCAATTTTTGCGAAACCAATGTCATTACAGTAGTTCTCATAAGCAGTGGCAATTCGCTGGATGTGTCGATCCTCAAGATAGCTCTGTGCGTTCTTTCGTTCTACCTCATTAATGGCATTGATGAAGAGCACCTGCCCACGTCGTTCCGGTCGCTTGTTCATGCGACAGATCATGATGCAGGCCTCCATAGGAGAATTGTAGAACAGATTTGGCCCTAATCCGATGATGCACTCCACTCTGTCACTAAGGACCAACCGTTCACGCATTGCGCTTTCCTCATTACGGAAAAGGACGCCGTGTGGAAATAGAATAGCACATCGTCCGGTATCTTCCTTCAGGCTTGCGATAATGTGCTGGAGAAAAGCATAATCGGCACGACCCTGCGGAGGAACGCCTAGGAAGTTGCGACCGTATTTGTCGCTTTCAAAGGCTGCCCGATTCCATTCTTTGATGGAGTATGGGGGATTTGCAAGTATGAGGTCAAACTGCTGAAGTCTTCCGTGTTCAAGGAAAGCAGGAGAGGCAAGTGTATCACCGTTCACAATATTGAAATCTTTGACTCCGTGCAGGAACAAGTTCATCTTACCAATGGCCGATGTTAGGGCGTTAATCTCCTGACCGTACACAGCAACATTGCGCCATTCTTCTCCTTGGTCTTTCAGATATGCTATGGCGGAGATTAGCATACCGGCACTTCCACAGGTAGGATCGTATATTGACTCACCGGATTTCGGTTTCAGTATTTCAGTCATCAAATGGACAACGGTGCGGTTGGTATAGAATTCTTGTGCCGTGTGGCCACTGTCATCTGCAAATTTTTTGATCAGGTATTCGTAACCCTGACCGAGCTCATCCTCTGGGCAATTAGCAATAGACAACGTCTTTGTGCTGAAATGCTCCAATAGATCTTTTAGGAGCCTATCTGGAAGACGATTCTTATTAGTCCAAGCACTGTTATCACCAAAGATGCCTTGTAGCTTATCAACGTTTGAGTTTTCAATCTTTCTAAAAGCCTCAACTATAGCCACACCGACATTCTCCGAAACAGCGCGAACATCATTCCAGTGGTAGCCCTTTGGAACGATGAATGTGTGGATCTCATCCTCGTCGAACTCAGTTGCGTCATCACCATATTCGTCGATAGCTACGACTGTTTCTTCGTCATAGACATCACAGATACGCTTGAAGAAAAGGAGCGGAAATATGTACTGCTTGTAGGCACCGGCATCAATGTTCGTTCTGAGCAGAACAGCAGACTCCCAAAGATAGGATTGCAGTTCTTCAATTGTTATTCTTTCACTCACTGATGTAGCCTCCTTTCAGCAACAGCTCCCTCATGCGAGTTTCAGCTTCGACCATCTCATAATAGGCTTCAAAATACTGCCTGCGGATTTCTTCTGGTGGAATTGTTTCTTCTTCCTTCTTTTCGATATAATTGTTGATTGCCAGAGAATAGTCTTTTTCTCTGATGTCGGCAATTGTAACGATCTTTACCTTTTCGGTTACATCTTCATAAGCTGTGTAGTAATCGAATACAGTCTGAATATCGGTCTCCGTCATGATGTTCTGGGCTCTTTGTGGAGTATAGATGCCGGAGGCATTAATCATGCAGATGCGACCTCTGTGTGAAGCGGCTTTATTGTTGTTTAAGAAAAGGATGCAAGCAGAAACTCCAGTGGAGTAGAACACACCGCTAGCCAATGTTATGATAGCCTCCAGCTTATCTGATTCAACGAGCTGTCGACGAATTTCCCCTTCCTTACCAGTCCTGAAGAGAACTCCTTGAGGTAGAACAACAGCACAGCGGCCAGTCTTCGGGTTCATGGATTTAACCATGTGCTGTAGCCATGCAAAGTCGCCATTTGAATCGGTAGGAGAGCCCCACATGTTGCGACCATAGATATCGCTGTTGAATTGTTCTGCACCCCAATTTTTCAGTGAGAAGGGAGGATTTGCTACTACACAGTCAAAGGTTTGCAAAGAACCACGCTCTAGATAATTTGGTGATCGGAGCGTATCGCCCTTTGTAACTTTGAAGTCCATAGCCCCGTGTAAGAACAGGTTCATTCGTGCAATAGCGGAGGTTGTAAGGTTGTTCTCTTGACCATAGATTCGGCCATAAGTGAGTTTGTCATTGTGCATGTATCGGATTGCCTCGATTAGCATTCCTCCGGTTCCACATGCGGGATCATATACAGTTTCACCGGCCTTCGGAGCTAGTAACATGATAAGCAACTTGACTATGGAACGAGGTGTATAGAACTCACCAGCATTCTTCTTGGATAGGTCAGCAAATTTCTTAATTAAGAACTCATAGCTGTCACCCATTACGTCGGCAGAGTAATTGTTGTTTCCGATCTTGAGCTTGGACATGTGTTCAATCAGGTTTTTCAACCTCTCGTCGGAGAGCGTTGTCTTGTCTGTCCAGTTGGCGTCGTCGAAGTTGCTGAATACGCCACTTAGAGTATCTGGGTTCGCTCGTTCAATACCGTTCATGGCACTGACAATAGCAACACCGATATTTTCGCTTGTCTCACGTACGTCTTGCCAGTGGCATCCTTCTGGAATAACAAAGCGATGGTTTTCAGCGAAGCCCGCAAATTCCTCATCGCCACCAGATGCCTCAAGGGCTAATTGAGTCTCTTCGTCATAAACATCAGAGATCCTCTTGAAAAATAGAATTGGTATCACATAGATTTTATATTCATCCTGATTTATAGGGCCACGCAGAATGTTGCAAGCCTCAAACAGGTGAGCAAAGAGTTCCTGACTAGTTGTCTCCTCAGGATGAACTGTACTGACATTGAGCTCCAAATCGGTAACATCCATAACTGATCCCATCATTTCTAAAAGTGTTAATAGTATTGCTCAATGTAGCTATAGGCTTTATCAAAAACCTCTTGATCTTTAATCTTGTACTTGATCCAAACTATGCTACGGAGGGCTTTTTTGACCTCTTTCTTACCGGTACTCGTGTTTTGCCAACCGTCGAAACGGACGATTCTAACGATGTTATCAATGTCCGCTACGATACGCTCCACAATAACCGGAGTGTTCTTATTTTTAATGCCATTAAAGAGCTCCGTTAGAGCAGCGATACCTTTATCAATTTCTTGCTCAGGAACAACTTCCTTCTCTGCTTGCGCAGCTTCCTTGGCAAGTTCGAGAAGAAGCTTCAAAAACTCGATGCTTGTGACAAGGCCCTGCTCGTGCCTTTCGCGCAGAGCCTCTAACTTCTCGCCGAGACGCACAAACTTTGGATCATTAGAATGTTTTCTGATTTTTGCGATAAGATTGATTTCGACCCTTATAGTTTTCTTTTTCAGATCTTGTGGCCTTTTCAAGAGCTCATCAATGAGATCTGCATCCATTGATAGGATGCCCATATCTTCGTCGACCTCGCCAACGGTGACATTTTGGTGGACAAGCTCGATAGTTTTTGCACCAAGAGAGGCCCAGATCAAGCGACCACGGTCGTCAGTAGGCTTGACAGACTCATATACACGAGAAAGCCAAAGGTAATCGGTTTTGTACGGGTGTAGGAATCTGTCGGGTGAAAGAGCGTCCCATGCGCGGTTAAGCACGCGGTAATCAGCCGCAAACGCATCTTTTTCATTGTTCGTCGGTAAACACTCTTGTGCTTCCATTAATCCTTCCCAGCCTTCAACAGTCCTGTCAACACCCACAAAATAGCTCAGGCACTTTTTCAGGAGAGAGGGAAACTTCCTTTTGATTTCTTCAATATTGGTGATGATATAACGCATGCTTCTGTCATCAAAGGCGAAAGCTTGGGCCACGTCATCAAAGATACCAATATAGTCGACAATTAGTCCGTGCGTTTTTCCTTGATCGTATGTTCTATTTGTACGGCAGATAGCCTGAAGGAGAGTATGATCCTTCATGGGCTTATCAAGGTACATAACCTGAAGAATCGGAGCATCAAAACCGGTCAGCAATTTTGCAGTGACGATAACCAGCTTGAGCGGGCTGTGGGGATCACGGAAGTAATCCAGAACTCTTCCTTCTTGGTCACGATCACGCCGGTATTTTTTGTAGCGGTCTTCCTTGTCGTTGTTTGTATCCATAACAATGGTGGTGGCTTCTTCGCCGAGCAACTCGTCGAGGACCTCCTTATACATCAGACAGCATTCGCGGTCATAGACAACGACCTGGCCTTTATAGCCATTTGGTTCAATCTTCTCTCTAAAATGCTTAGCTATATGTTCACACACCTTACGGATACGGGCCGGGTTATACATGATAGCCTTCATATTGACACGGCGAGAAAGCTCATTTTTTTCGTCTATTGAGATCCCCGCATCGTCAGTCATTGCATCAAACTCACGGTCCAGATTATCCTTATCTACATGAAGCTCAATCGGTACCGGCTCAAAATGGAGAGGAATCGTTGCTCCATCACGAATAGAATCAGAGAAGGAGTAGCGGCTCATGTACCCGCTACGGTCTTCTTCAGCACCAAATGTGGCAAAGGTATTCTTATCCGTACGGTTGATAGGGGTACCTGTTAGGCCGAAGAAAAAGGCATTCGGGAGCGCAATACGCATCTTTTCACCTAGGTCACCTTCTTGTGTCCTATGCGCCTCGTCGACCATAACAATAATGTTGTCGCGTGCATTTAGTTCGCCGCCGACCTCACCAAATTTGTATATGGTCGTAATAAGGATTTTACGCATATCGCCACGGAAGAAAGAAAGCAATTCTTCTTTCGAAGATGCGCTTGTAAGGTTTGGGATATCGGAAGCGTTAAATGTAGCAGTGATCTGCGTTTCAAGGTCAATGCGGTCATCAACAATTACAACAGTAGGATTTTTAAGCTCCGGAACCATTCGTAGCTTCTGAGCGGCAAAAACCATTAACAAGGATTTGCCAGAACCTTGGAAGTGCCAAATCAATCCTTTCTTAGGATAACCGGCGACCACACGGTCGACAATCATATTTGCACCTTCAAACTGCTGGTATCGGCAGATGATCTTATATTTTCGATACTTTTTATCTGTCGCAAATATGGTAAAGAACTGAAAGATATCCATGACCTTTTCAGGAGTGATCATATCTGCGATGCTGATCTTAACGTCTGCAAGAGTACCTTCAGACCTATGAGTTGATTTGTGCCAAGGGCCCCACTTGTCAATCGGCATATTGATGGATCCGTATCGATAGCATTTCCCTTCAGTCGCAAAGTTGAATATATTCGTTACGAACATAGCAGGAATACTTTTTTCGTAAGCGGCAATATCTCCAGCAGCATCAAGCCATGTGATTGCGCTACGAACCGGAGTTTTGAATTCACCAATTACAACTGGGAAGCCATTGATGAGGAGAACGATATCAAGCTGCTTTCCACCTTCAACCCGCGGATATATCCACTGATTGGCAACAACATATTCATTCAAAGCAAGATCTTCTTTACATATTGTTCCAAAGAAACGAACAGGAACCATGCGGCCATTTTTACCGAAGGGATAGGAGTTCTCCTCAAAGACCATTTTTTTGAAAACTTCATTCTGGGTGACAAGGTCATGTGGCTGAACCGACAAGATAAGCGCTCTCAGTTTGTAAATAACCTCATCTGCTCGTGAAGGCTCCTCTGCTATTTCAGGGTTTAATCTGATTAGGGCTTCCTTTACCATAGGCTCGACAAGCACATCTGAATAATCGCGAGGGAGATCCTCGGCAGGGATATACTTCCATCCATTGTTCTTTAGGGTGGAAATGGTCATCTGTTCAATAGTATTATCTTCACTGAAATGTACAGTCATATTATTTTTCTCCATAATTTGTCGTGTCTATAGTGTCAAATCCATCTGTTTCATCAATAGGAGGCCGATCATACTTGACTGGTCCAAAAACACAAATCTTCTTATCACATCAGCTATGCTGAACAGAGCTTTATTGTTCGTTGATATCTTAATATCAAAGATGCCTCCTTCAACATTCTTACTATATTGTATCATGATTGTATCATCACGAAAGGAAAGGGATGCCGTTGTTTACCTATTTGGAATGGGTCTATATTAATATAGAGACACTTAATCGGACAGTGCCTAAATACTCCAGCCTAGACGGAGCCGCTCTTCCTACGTAGCGTGGTAATCACCAAACAGCCAAATGAAATCTTCATATTCTCCAGCTTCGCCCAACTGCTGACGACTGTGAGCCCGGCCAGAAGCGTCGTGTATCCGTTTAATATGCTCTTCCAATGTAGCGGAGCCATCGCGTGAAGAATCAGAAGAATTGGTGGGGAGACGCAATAAGAGTCGCAGAACAGATCCAGCTTTGCGCCGCCGTCGGAGCAGACACCCCAGCGCCTGGCCAGGCATCCGTCCATAAAGTCGCTGAAGTAGACGGCGAGAGAAATTGCTGTGAATCTGGTGATCCAGCGGCAGTCCGCGCTGCGACCGTGTGGAGTTTTCCGGACATGGTAAAATATCTATACCACCCACCCTATGAATGGGCACGTGCTTGTTTTGAGTTTTCAATAGTAATACAGGAGGGATCGTGTCATGGAAGAAACCAGACCCTATGTTCAGTGGGACCTGATGGAGAGCTTTATGGTCGATGTATTCAAGGTCTACGGTGTTCCCGAGGAAGACGCCCGGATCTGCACCGACGTGTTGCTGGAATCCGACCGTCGGGGCATTGAGAGCCATGGTTGCAATCGCTTCAAGCCGATTTATTTGGATCGCATCAAAAACGGAACGCTACTACCCGTAACCAACTGTGAGATCGTGAAGGAGACACCGACCACCGTGGTGATGAACGCCAATCACGGCATGGGGATGGTGGCTTCCTACAGGATGATGGAGAGGCTCATCGAAAAGGCCGGGGTCTACGGCATGGCCGGCGGCACGGTCTTTAATTCCACCCACTACGGCATCGCGGGCTACTGGACCGGCATGGCCGAGAAGGCCGGTATGATAGGTGTTTCCGGAACAAATGCTCGTCCTTCCGTCGCCCCCACCTTTGGCGTGGAACCGATGCTGGGCACCAATCCGCTGACCTTTACCATGCCCACGGATGAGGAATTTCCCTTCAACTTCGACTGCGCCACCTCCACGATCCAGAACGGCCAGATCGAGTTCTATGCCCGTTCCGGGCAGCCTACTCCCGCCGGTCTGGTGGTGACCAGGGACGGCGATACCATGACCGACTCCGCCACTATTCTGAAGGAGATGCGGGCCGGCAATTGCGCGCTGTTGCCTCTGGGCGGCATGGGAGAGGAGAAGGGAGGATATAAGGGCTACGGCTTCATCGCCATCGTGGAGATTTTGTCCGCGGCGCTGGCGGGTGGTCCTTATATGAAAGCCCTCAGCGGCAAGGACGCGGACGGCAACGATATTATGTTCCGCTTGGGCCATTTCTTCTTGGTCATCAATCCTGAGTTTTTCATGGGACTGGACACCTTCCGGACGACGGCGGGCAATATCTGTCGCGAACTGCGGGCTTCGGCAAAAGTTCCCGGTGCGGAGCGTATCTACACCGCCGGTGAGAAGGAGTGGCTGGCCTGGCAGGAGCGCAAGGACAAGGGCATTCCCCTGGGCGAATCACTGCAGAGAGAATTCATCGCTTTGCGCGACGAATGCGGCCTCAGCTACAGATTCCCCTTTGAAGGCTGAGATCACCGCATCTATTACAGGTTCCTCCTTGAGGGCTGAGATCGCCGCATCGGATAAAGCTTTTTGCTCCTTAAATTAAAGGTAGCATCAGAGCCGCTATCAGCGGTTTTCTATTCGCCCTGTGAAAAATCTTCGAAAAACGTCTTTCCCATCCCTTCGTTTTCCATCGCTTGGACAACGTCTCCCATCAGTCGGGCGCGGAGCGTGTGGGTTGAATGATGCAGAGTGATTTCTCTTACCGTAAGCGGGAACTCAATCCTCACGGGCACCCCAACAACAGGTTGCGGAACAAAAATCCAGTCCCCCGATATATACCAGGTCACTCCTATGATGCGAAGCTCCGACCGATCCACCCACGATGGGATTCGCACAAACAGCGGCCCCGGCTGTTCGACTGTTACCGACAGCGCATCATGGGTATACGGAGATTCAACACGGAGATATTCTGTCTGGCAGTCAAAAAGCATATTTACACGATGGATCCCATTCTTATAAGAGGCACACAAAGCATACGCTTCGCAGAGTGAGGCGACAGCGCCGCCAACGATATCCATATTGAAGCTGATACACTCAAGACCGCGCGGGTGGTGTCCGTAAGGTGCGGGAAAGCCGAAGGCTCCGAGATGACGTTCCGCCACTTCCCGTAGCGCATCTTTACCCTCCGGATTTTCCGGATTCCGGATAAAGCTGATATCACGGAGCTGTGATGGCAGAATATGACCGCGAATGATTCGTTCCGCGTCCTCGAAATAATACGGGTCATAGAAAGAACCAAGGATTAGAGCCGTCTCCACAATATCTCCGCTTGTGTTAACTTCTCCCTTCGCGGGGAGAACCTCCGGGTCCGTATTCTCCGCTGCCCAGCCCAACTCGTTTCGTAGCTTCGGCAGGCCAACGTCATAGAACATACGCACACGGTTCATCAAGTTCTGATCGTTCAGCGTTTCAGCAAGCTGAGCGAGTGAGGACATGGTGGAGGTAATAGAATGAGCGTGAGTCGTCTCCATAAGATCGGGATCGAACTCTCCGGAGGGCGGATAGGATTTTAGCGCTTCCTCCGCCAGCTCCATTGCAAGCGAGAGCGCCGGTGCGTAACCGGTTGCGCGAAAGTACTTTGTCAGCGGACCTATGGCCCGCGCCGTTCCGGAGATGAACGGTGACAGGGGTGACTGGACTACAATGAGTCCCAAGCGCTCCAGTGCCGCTTTGTCCCACTCCATCTCGGGGATGAAATGTTCAGAGATGAAGGCAATTGCACGGTGCATCAGTTCGTCAGCTCTTTGGTCCTTGCGGTATCGGGAGAGGGCATACAGCGCGTGCATCCCTTCGCGAATATTGTGATCCAGGAAACGAACGGGCTCTCCGACCGGCTCGCCATTTTGGGAAATGCGGTTCAACGGCAGGGGTATAGGGCCTCCGAAGGAATAGAAAGCGGCGGCAGCGTGCTTCTGGATGACCTCCTCATCAGCATGTATTCCGACGATCGCTTCGGCTGTCAGGAGAGCATTGAGGTGACGTCCCGGGATATGGGATTCCGCATGGTATTCGGAATACTCAAAACGGGCATCGGGCCAGGCAAGGGACTGCATAAACGGAATATCGCGATCATCCCGGTTAAAAACATTTCCCATGGTCCGGCAGCCCAACTCGATGGCATTACGAATACTTGTTGCGTTTACATTTTTTAGCATATCAGATACCTCCTTGACTTTAATACTCATGTCCCTGATGAATATTCGTAGTGATTGTATCATAAAGATGCCGGAAAAAATGTGTGACGATGCTCCCTACGTAAGTATGAGGTGCCGGAACAGCGAGAACAACACGAAGTTTTTAGGCATGATAAAATATCTGGGAACTAGAATCAGAATGGGTACAACCCGGAGGACATCGGCATCGACCCGAAGACCTGATCCGTAGACCGCAACCCGCCCGGAACAGGTATTTGCTTGTTCCGGTTTTTGTGAGTAATGACAGGGGAGAGTTATATGACAGAAGAAACCAGACCCTATGTTCCGTGGGATTTGATCGCCGACTTTATGGTGGATGTGTTTAAGGCCTATGGCGTTCCCGAGGAAGACGCCCGGATCTGCGTCGATGTGCTACTGGAGTCCGACCGTCGGGGCATCGAGAGCCACGGTTGCAACCGCTTCAAGCCCTTTTACATAGACCGCTTCAAGAATGGCACTCTGTTGCCCGTCACCAATTGCGAGATCGTCAAAGAGACACCCACCACCGTAGTCATGAACGCCAACAACGGCATGGGCATGGTCGCTTCTTACCGGATGATGGAGCGGCTCATCGAAAAGGCCGGGGTCTACGGCATGGCCGGCGGTACTATCTTCAATTCCACTCACTACGGCATCGCGGGCTATTGGACCACTATGGCTGAAAAAGCCGGCATGATCGGCATTTCCGGCACTAACACACGTCCTTCCGTCGCCCCCACCTTCGGCGTGGAACCGATGCTGGGTACCAACCCGATCTCCTTCACCATGCCCACCGATGAGGAATTTCCCTTTAACTTCGACTGCTCCACCTCCACCATTACGAATGGCAAGATCGAGTTCTATGCCCGTTCCGGAAAGCCCATTCCCGCAGGCCTTATAGTGACCAGGGACGGGGAGACCATGACCGATTCCGCCGTCATCCTCAGGGAAATGCGCGCCGGCAATTGCGCTCAGTTGCCTATAGGCGGTTTGGGTGAGGAGACCGGCGGCTACAAAGGCTACGGTCTAAGCGCCGTCGTGGAGATTCTGTCCGCCGCGCTGGCGGGCGGCCCTTATATGAAGGCTCTCAGCGGCAAGGACGCGGACGGCAACACCACAATGTACCGTCTGGGCCACTTCTTCTTTGTGATTAATCCGGAGTTCTTTATGGGGTTGGATACTTTCCGGGATACGACCGGTAATATCTGCCGCGATCTACGGGCCTCCGCCAAAGTCCCCGGTGCGGAGCGCATCTACACCGCCGGAGAGAAGGAGTGGCTGTTCTCGCAGTATCGCAAAGACAAAGGCGTGCCCCTGGGCGAATCCATCCAGAGGGAATTCATCGCCATGCGTAATGAGTTTGGTTTGGACTATAGATTTCCTTTTGAGGAGTGAGGTGCCGTCGGCGGTGTTTCCTGGGGGTGGCGGTGTTTGCAAGGGGCGGTGAAATTGTTTTCGGCAACTTTGCAGGTTACGTCCCGCCGGGGGCTGTTGTTGGGGGTAGCGTGGTCGCAATAGTTGCAAACTTGCCTAAAGAGGACCGAGGTGGGATGGCCTAACAATGCTTTCCCGGTATTTTCGCCGCCATTTTTGGCAATTTTGTAGTTTTTACAGGCAAGGGAAATTTTTGGTAGCGGTCTCGGTCTACAAAGTTGCAAAGTTGCCGAAAGACGGCTGAGACGGAATAGGTAGCTAAAGCGGAAGAGCGAGCGAAAGTATCTATTACAACTGCTTTAGAAACTCATCGGCTTCGTTACGGCTTTTGAATATGTAAATATCTTTGGAGGGGTAATTGTCCAGTAGCGCCATTACTTTCGGTTTGCTTACGGAATCGTAGTTGTTGATAAATTCAATGAACTCCGGGTCATCTTCTTCCTCTATCCATGGCATATCGGGTCGAGGTTTGCTCCGCCTCGATCGAATGCCGGCCAGGCATACATCCAAAGGGTAGTCCAAGAAAAAGACCGTATCGCAATGTTGCAATCTCAGCTCCATGGTGGAGCCGTAGTTCCCGTCAATGATCCATTCGTCCAGTTGCATTATCCGGAGTAGCCTGTCTACAAAAATTGATTTTTCAACTTTTGTCCTGTCCGAGTTCCAGTAAAGCATGTCGAGGTGGAAGAGCGGGGTGTTAGTGAGGCGGTGCAATTCTCCGGAAAATGTGCTCTTGCCGCTCCCGGGACAACCGATTACGATTATCCTTTTCATTTGACACGCTCCTCCATAAAATCGGCGCGGAATTTGCCGTATTGAAAAGAACCCGCATTTGTTGATAACAAATACGGGTTTTCGTTTTGGTTGCGGAGGGGGGATTCGAACCCCCGACCTTCGGGTTATGAGCCCGACAAGCTACCAGCTGCTCCACTCCGCGGTATTAACCGGTCTATATTTGGTGCTCGTGGCCGGACTTGAACCGGCACGGGTTTTAAGGCCCGGCGGATTTTAAGTCCGCTGCGTCTGCCGATTCCGCCACACGAGCTCGCTGTCTATTTCGAACCGGCGACCTTAAATATAACACCGCGTATGTTGTTCTGTCAAACGCGGGGATACGCCGCGGGGAACGCGGGGAACGCCGAGCGAATAATTCTACTTCGCGAACAGAATCTCTATATCTCCGTCCACGAAGCCGACGCCCACGGCGCTCTTCGATTTGAGGACGTGGGCGTATTTGCCGTTTTTGAGGTATTTCCTGAGGACGGAAACAACATCCGTCAATACTCTGCCCCACTTTTGCGCTTTGTTCCAGGCGAAGGGTTGCGCTCGGGTGCCGAAGTCGGTAACCTCGTAGCAGGGCCAGTCCGTGTCATCAACATCGAAGGAGCCTGTTCCGACTAATTCCAGGGACCAATTGTTGTCGCCGTCGTCGTATAAATTGAAACAAAACGCCGTCACGTCCTCCGGTACATTCTGCCGCAAAACATTATCCAGCCAATTCGTCAATTCGTTCATATGAAGCTCAGTTCCTGAAAAGATTATTTAAAATTCTCTGCGTAATCCTCTTCGATGCCGAAAAGTCCCTGTCCCAAAGTAGTCGGGAAATGGGCGGGATATATTACGCAACTGTATGTTTTTCCGTTGCTGTCTTTGAAGGCAATAAGGTAATCTCCGTGGGCGTTTGACCATTCCACACCGACACACTTCAATTGCATTTTGGGGAAGTGCTCTTTTACATAATTTTCGCCGTAGGTTCTCGCAATGTGCTTAGTAACCGCTCCGAACCAAAGCATTGCGATTATGACAATTATCGCAACGGGCACAATGAGAATTAACCATTTTTTGTTCTTCGTACGGATCCCCCCTTTTGTTAAATGATGGTTTAAATGGTAGTTTGCCGAACCGACGTAATTATAATCCCGGAATAGAAATGCTGTCTATATATTGTCCTTCGCGCTCAATTTAACATTAGGCACTACGTATTGCGTCTTTCAACGACATTTATTTATGGGGCTACAGGTGTCGGCCTTCAACCGCCTCAATAACCGAACGTCCCTTCCAGGGATTCGTCATTGGTGATCCAGTCCTGTACGTCTATGACCCGGAATTCGTCGAAGGTGTCGCGGATGTAGACCTTGGCGATGCCGGCGTTGATGATCATGCGCTTGCACATGGAGCAACTCGTGGCGTTTTTGACGTATTCGCCGGTGTCGACTTCTCTGCCGACCAGATACATTGTGCTGCCGATCATCTTTTCCCGGGCGGCGCTGATAATCGCGTTGGCCTCGGCGTGGACGCTACGGCAGAGCTCGTAACGTTCGCCGCGGGGGATCTGCATTTTCGAGCGAATGCAGTAGCCGAGGTCGGAGCAGTTGGCCCGACCGCGCGGCGCGCCGACATAGCCGGTGGAGATGACTTCGTCATTCTTCACGATGATGGCGCCGTAGTGGCGGCGCAGGCAGGTGCAACGTTTGGCGACTACCTCGGCCAAGTCGAGATAGTAATTGTCTTTGTCTCTGCGTTCCATATTGTTTATCTCTCCCGTCCGTTCCCGAAGCTGTCCGTTTCCGAAGCTGCCCGTTCCCGAAGCTGTCCGTTACCGACCCCGTTCGCTTCCGAAGCAATAATTGAGTCAATTCTAACACGGGAAGGGGGTGGAAAAGTGTTACAATATAAATCCGCTTTTTGAAAGCGGAACGCAAAAGGAGTGGTATGCAGCAGTTTATTCGGGTGCGCGGCGCCCGTGAACATAATCTGAAGAATATAGATGTGACGATTCCGCGGGA
>JAAZIX010000017.1 GCA_012800655.1 Clostridiaceae bacterium
GGTTCGACATAATTCAAGATCGCCACAAAAACCAAAGCAATCAGCTGGCTGACCGCCGGCGAGACAAGGGCGTGTCCGGAGAAGGACGCCGCGGCCAGAGAGACCAGTAAAGCGTAGCCGAGCGTCAGGATGGTAAGACTTCTGAGCGGATAATCGTGATGCTCTCGGCGTAGGAAGACAAATAAGCAGCGGATTGTCCGAATGAGCACTCCGGCCAGCGGAAGGAACCAAAGCAGAAATCCTACCCAGCCGTGGGCAAAAAAGGTGGCGACGAAATCCATCTCGATGGATTTGGCGATATCATGAGAATAGGTCGGCAAATCGGCGTAACCCAGACCGAGAATCTGTCCGAGCGGCGGTTGGGCGGAGAAAACAGCCTGAATCGGTATCATGAATTGCTCGCGTCCGCTCAGAACCGGTTGCAGAAAGCGTAGTAAATCACACCACAATCCTTCCCCTTCAATTTCCGGCAAGCCCAATCCGGGACGAGTCACCTGTTGTTCCCTGAACGGTGAAATAAAATACAGTACGGCTACCAGAACCAGTACCGCGCAGGTCGTTAAAAGCATCGTCATTGAACGACGGCGCGAGGAGGCGAACTTCCGGCTTGATAAGAAAAAGGTAAAAAGCAGGATGAGTAAAATCAGATAGAATACAAAGGCAAAGAAAAGAGCTTTTGTGGCTATAAACGTAGCGCAAAAGGCCATCACTGCCGGAACTAGCAGGATATAGGCGAACCGCAACGACCGACTGCGGGGCGACAGCGAATCGGCGGAGCCGAGTGCGGTCACGCCGAATAAAACCGTAAGCATTAGAAGAGGAAAGAGCAGATTTAGAATGGCGGAAACTTCGTTGGCGGCATAGAACCAGCCGACATAGCCGGCTCCCGTCTCTACATAGCTCGGAAAGGCCGTACCGGTAAGAGCCGGGATAACGATCAGAATGCCGTAAACGAGACCGAGCAGACCGAGCGGTACCCAGTTGATCGATAACAAGCGCCTTTCCCTTAGGATGAGGAAATTAACAAGAAGTACCGGGAAGGTGAAAGTTTTGAACAGACCGATAAGATTGGCGACCAGCCCATCCCCGCCCAGGCCGGAAAGGTAGACAATGTGCGCAATCACATAGGCGGCGGTCAGCATGTACCAAACCATTGCCGGTCGTCTGTATCGCGATTTTCTTAAATTCATCAGCGCATACAGCGTGGTCAGCAACAGGAAACCCGCGCGCAGGATAATGCCGATTGTCAATGTGATCCCGGCGCGAGCCATGAACGAGGTGACTATATCGATCAGTGGCTGAAGTAGCAACCAAAAACAAATTGGACGGGTGATGTCCCGCTTAATGATATTTTTAACCGCCATTATTCTCTTCCCGTGATTGCAGAGGAGTCAGCTCAACACCGCGGCGCTCGGCGGCGGACTTTAAGACCCGCAACCAGCGACCGACTATTTCCCGCCGACTGAAGGATCGTTGTGACCGCTCCCGACCGGCACGGGCAAAGTCGGCGCGCCGCTGCGGATCAGTCAGCAATTCGCGCAGACGGGCGGCGAAGATATCGGGACGATCATTCGGGATCAGATAGCCGGTACTGCCGTTGACAATTAACTCGGCCGGACCGGAGCGCACATCATAGGCTACGGCAGGCAACCCTGCGTCCATCGCTTCAAGCAGTACATAGCCGAAACCTTCCGAGCGCGAAGTCATTGCCAAGACATCGGCAACGCGCATTTCCGCTGCTACGTCGGCAGCGGAAACATAACCGCGGAAATCCACATCCTCGGCAATTCCCAGTTCCTTCGCCTGTGCCTTGAGTTGCTCCGACATGCTACCATCTCCAAGAAAGGTCAGTCGCGCCGCGTGCATATCCGGATATTGTTTGAGCAGATGCCAGACCTCCAGGAGGCGGTCCGGACCTTTCTCATATTCCAAGCGACCGACATAGAGTACTGATCTGACCGACTGTCCGGTCATTGTGTCTAAGGTCGATTTCCCTGTCGATGCTTCATTCTTCCCGTCCTTGGCGTCATTTTCACTGCTGTTCAGGAAATTCGGTATAGCCAGGCAGTCCGTGTGATCGTTGTAGCCGTTCATCATACGGCGAATCTCTTCGGCAAAAGTCGGTACCAGCACAACCAAAGTATCAATTTCGCGAAAAACACCCCGATAGTCGCGACGTAGTCGCGGGCTGAAATAATGATCCTGGTGAAGCTGGGCGATCCGTACTACATCTGGATGCGCCACTTTGGCGAGCAGACGACTGTGCTCACTGCGCGAAGCAATAACTACCCCGGAATCGATCTCCCGCAAAGCCTTGCGCATTGTACGGTACTTGCGAATCAGGGTTATGCCGGCCGCAAAGAGATTCTTCAACAGTCCGTAAGGATGTCCCTCTCGACGTGCCACAGTTATTTCGGCGCGATTTGGCCGTCGATCGGTCAAATATCGTATTTTGACCCGGGGATCGAGTGAGTAGACCGGTTCGCAAAGCTTGTATGTAACCAGCAGGGTGACGTCAAATCCGACTTCCGCAAGGGCATTGGCCAGTGCGGTTATGGCTCGTTCCGCCCCGCCGTAGGAAAGGTGGAGGGCTGTGATATAAATCTTGTCAGTCCGCTTCGTCATGCTCAATCCACCGTCAGCACATCATCGGTTGTCAGTTCCAGAGCCTCGGCGGCGGCCTCCACGGGGACCGAGGCACCCTGGGTCGAGGCGTCGGCATACTCAATGCGAAGGCGAACCTTAGCCTCCGGATAAACATCTCGTACTTCATCCCGTATATTACCGACCAGGTCGTTGACTTCATTCCGTCGTCCCCAAGCCAGAACCAGATCCAGACTGACCTCCGGTTCGGGAGCTCGCTCGTTGATTTTCAGGTCATGATAACCACAAATCTCGCCCCATCTGTCACGGTAGCGACCGACAATCTGCTGTATCGCTCGGCGCAGGCGACGAGCGGGTTCGGAAGTGACATCGGACGGGTCGATATGAATCAACAGGTCAATACCCATATCCCGGCGCGCCTCATGTTCAATCGATTCAATCACCGCATGTGCTTCGGGCAGAGATAGATTCGCGTCGATCTCGCAATGCACCGTGACATAGGTCTTACCCGAACCGTAAGTATGCATCATGACGTCGTGGAAGCCGATGATTTCCGGGTGATTCTCAAAATAACCGCCGAGCTTTTCCAAAAACTCCGGCGCAGGCCCTTCTCCCAGAATCACACTGATCAGGGAGCGAACGAGATTGAAGCCGCTGACCAAAATATAAATCGAAAGTAACAGGGATAGCCAGGCATCTATATTCCAGCTGACAAAATGATTGACAATATAGCCGAGCAACACCGCTGACGTTACGAAAACGTCATTGATACTGTCTTGAATATTGGCGCGCAACGAATCGGACTGCATACGTTTGGCGGCACGTTTGTACAACACAAACATGCTCATTTTTACCGCGATCGAAAAACACAATACAATCGGAATCAGGGGGCTTCGATCCGGCATCACGGGTTCGATCACACGCCGAATCGAGGCCAATGCTAACTCAAAGCCGAACAGGAGAATCAAGCTACCGACAATCAGGCCGGAGACATATTCCATACGCTGATGACCGAAGGGATGCCTGTGATCGGCCGGCTTGGCGGCAAAATACATACTGGCAACCAGCACGATCGAGGCGGCCAAATCGCTCAGATTATTGAAACCTTCAGCCTGTACGGAGAGATTATTGAAAATATAACCGACGACAAGCTTGCTCCCGGCGAGTAGCATATTCAGCAACAAACCCTGAATAGCGGCACGCCGCCCGTGAAGCAAACGGACGGAAGAACCCTTATCTGACCTGGAAGCGCTCATCATCGGTATACGCCTCGGAATCAGGACAGAGCCTGGCGGGCAATTTCTTGCGATCGCAGAATCACCTGGTCCATATTCAGATATTTATACTCGGCCAGACGTCCGCAGAAGATCACATCGCTGAAATCTTCCGCCATCTCACGATAGCGCTCGTAGAGCTGTGTATTGCGCTCGTCATTCACCGTGTAGGCAGCCTGTTCACCGGGCTGCCACTCCGCCGGATACTCCCGGGTTACGATGGTAAAGTCGCAGTCAACCGGATTGAAGTGCTTATGCTCAATGATTCGCGTCCATGGCGTATCCCGATCCGTGAAATTCATCACCGCGACTCCCTGATAATTCGGAATCTCAAGTCGTTCGCTTTCGAAACGGACCGTACGCCACTCCAGCATACCCAGCTCCTGACGGAAGAAGTGGTCGATTTGGCCGGTAAAAACAAGACGGTCGGCAATACTGCGCCAATTCTCACGATACCAGGGGTCGAAGTCGGTGTTCAGCTTCACATCGCTGCCTTCCAGCATGCGCGCGACCAGGGCATCATACCCGGCGCGGGGAATTCCCTGGTAGGGATCAGTAAAATAATTATTGTCGTAGGTAAAACGGACCGGCAGACGGCGGATAATAAAAGCCGGCAGTTCGGTGCAATCGCGCCCCCACTGTTTTTCCGTATAGCCCTGAACTAATTTACGATAGACATCTTCGCCGACCAGACTGATTGCCTGCTCCTCCAAATTGCGCGGTTCGCCTGTCTGAGCGGCGCGCTGTTCGGCAATTTTTGCCTGCGCATCCTCGGGACGCCAAGTTCCCCACATTTTGTTGAAGGTGTTCATGTTAAAGGGCAGGTTGTAGACCTCTCCCCTGTAATTGGCCATGGGGCTGTTAATAAAATTGTTGAATTCGGTCAGCCCGGTCACATAGTGCCAAAGTTCGTCATCATTGGTGTGGAAAATATGCGCACCGAAGGTGTGCACGGCAATCGGGCCGACAAACTCCGTATGTGCCAGGCCGGCAATATACGGGTTGCGATCAATTACCAGGCATGTCTTCCCGGCGGACACGGCCTTGTGGGCGAAAGAAGCCCCGGCCAGGCCGGCTCCGACAATTAAGAAATCATACTTACTCGTCTTGTGATTTCCACGCGTTTTCATGTTCGTACCGGTCATTTTTATTTCCTTTCTCAACGCCAATACGGCGATTTTTCAATATACTCCCGATCCGCGAAGAGTATGTCGTCCGGGATATCGTAGTGTAGAATCGGCAGATCCTGTTCCCGGACATTATTCGCGTACCATTCCTGCCAATTGAACCGGCCGAATCTCTGTCGAGGAACGGCAAGACTCACCCGCTCGAAAACACAGACGTCGGGGCTATCGATCACCTCGCCCGGTATAATATCTTCCGGATAAAATTCCGGATGGCCAGGCAGAATGGTCAGGCTTCGGCCTTTCTTTTGACGATCAAGCAGACTGCGTCGCCGCTCCCAAAGCATTTCTATTTCGGCTCGATTCTGAGCACCATATATTCCGGTGCCCTGCATCAGTTCCCGTCTCACGGCTTGCTGCAATTCCTCCTGTCGTTTCAGATAGCGACGCAGGAACATGCCGCGCGCCGCCGCGCCGTCGGGGACGCTGTCCAACGGGATGATGTCGATAAAGACCCCCTGATGAATCGGGAATTCTCCCTCCCAGGCCGCCTCGTAAACCGTTCCGTCACGGCGCAAACGACATCCGGGCAAGGCATAAAGCGCCGGACAATCCTCCAGCTCCGGATCCTGAAAATGCACCGGCTCGCCGGTAAAAAGACCATCCCTCGCCGCGGCGACAAATTCATCATAAATCTCGCGGCGCATACCCATGCGCACGGTGGGTGGCAGGCCGAGTGTGCCGGCCTTGCTGAACATTTCTTCCGGCGGCGGATTGAGCCACAGAATTTGTCGACCGATCCGTTCGGTCGCAGCCGCCGCCGTGAGCATCAGCCTGAGTCTAACCGTATCAATGTCGTTAAGCAATGCCTGCCTCCCCTCTCATCCCCTTATCCGGGAAAAACTTTCGGATCCCTCTTGCCACCGCTGTTGCGGAAGCAAAGGCCCAATGCAGATTATAACCTCCGCACAGACCCGTAACATCAAGCAGCTCACCGCAAACAAATAGGCCTGGCCCTGTCTTCGCCTCCAGACTGGCAGAAAACTGTTCCAGCTTTAAACCGCCGATAGCGGTTTGAGCCGTGCCCATATCCGTTACCGCTATTATAGGACAAGTCAGTCCCAATATGAGCCTCCTCACTTCATCAATGAAGTCCGGCAGCAGGTCGCCCAACCTTATGCGACTCAATACTTCCCGATTAGTCTCCTTTCCGCTCTCCGCCTCCTTACACCGCAACTTATCCGGCGCTACTGTCGTCAGAGCCAGAGTGCAAAGATATTGCCGCAGTTTTTCCGGAAAAATCCCGGCAAAGGCCTCGGTAAGTGAGCGCTCCTTCCGATGCACATATTCGGAATGAAGCAGCTGCTCCAATTCTTCTTCCGGCCGCTCGGGCCAGAAATTCAGTCGCAATTCCGGCTGATACCGCGTCATATACGGCGAAACAGCGCCGGCTACGTTCAGAATCGGAATACCGGACAGGCCGTACTCGGTGAATAAAATCTCCCCGGTTTCCGCATAAATAATCTTCCCGTCGAGCGGACGGTCGTACACCGATACCGTCGCTTGGACACGCGTTCCGGCCAGACGCCTGGCCGGATTGGCCAGCTTTAGGCGTGCCAGGGCCGGTGCAAACGGTCGTCCCATTCTCAGACCCGCACTCTCCCACAGTTCGGCGAGATTTTGCCAGCCGCTCAAATTCGGATCCGCCGGCCCGCCGATTGCCATAACAACGCAGGTAGCGCTATAGGATGCTCCGGAATCGGTATAGAGCGTGTAGCCGGTGCAGCCCGGCTGCGAGGCTTGCAGTTTCACAATTCGTGCCGGTTGCTCTACGACTATATTGGGAGCAAAAGCCGCATCGCGGAGCGTCAGTTGCAAAGACAGGGCCTGCAGACTAAGCGGATAAATCCGCCCGTCGATTGCGGTACAGGCCAGACCCAGATCAGCCAGACGGCGCTGCAGGTTATCCGGAGTCAGTCCGGCCAGGACTCTTTCGATAATATCCCACGCCGCCGGATCGTTCCGATCATAGAAATAATGATCAACATTCACTTCAACAGCGGAGAGATTGCCGCGCCCGTTGCCTGTCGCGGTCAGTTTACGTCCGAGAATTTCCTGTTGTTCAAACAGGATCACCCGCAGATCGGTCTCGCGCAAATATGAGCACAAGAAAAGTCCGGCCGCGCCGCCACCGATTATCGCCACATCAAATAATCCAGTCTCCGGCATACAACACCGTCTAGCGCACGACCAAAATCCGTACTGCCTTATCCATTACACATATTGCATTTCCGCCGGGATCCACCCGACAGGCCAGAATTTCTCCCTCGAGATTGTATTCATCGGCAACATTCGGCCGGGAAACATCAATGCGTCGCAAGAGATTTGCCTGAGTCAGGACAACAAATTTTCCCCCGTTGGCAACCTGTCCGGGCAACTCGCCCAGCGGCAGTCCTCTACTCAGCAAATCGCGGGTCTGCTGAGCCGGCGTTGAACCGGTCGGCACCACATTGATGGTTTCGGGTAGCTTAATACCGGCAAAGGAGGGTGTACCATTCATCTCGGCACGGGCAACGAACCAGAAAGTGTCGCCGTTAATACCGGCCGAATCAAAGCCGGCCGACTCGAGCCAATCATAGCTGACATTGTTACGAATAAGGCAAACATGGCGCGGCGAAACCGCGACCAGATTATCCTCTCCGTACGGATAAAGTAGCAGATAAGGTTCCCGCGGCTCGGGTCGATATTGGGCGACAATACGCTCACGAGCCGAACGAGTGACATCGAGACAGGTTATCAAAGGTGTTGCCGGTACGTTGGCGGTATTGTACATGCTGACGAACAGTCGGTCGCCGGCGGAATTAAAGGCACTCGCTAAGATAAACCCGGACTTGCGATTGTCCCGCAGAGTCCAGTCAAAGATCAACTGACCTTCCGCGTCCAGCACCCGCAATACGCCGCGAGTACCGAATTCATTGAGGACCAGGGCTATATTACCGTTACCGCCCAGAGAAGCCGCCGCAATGACCTGGTCGGTTCGACCCGAATACTGTAAATTCCGCTCGCGAAATACATAATAGCTATGATTCTCGTAATCAAAGACCAGACCATAATCGCCTTTTCTAACGAATTCCGGCTGACTCAGACTCACATCTATGGAGCCTTCAACTTTACCGTCAAGATTCAGAAATTCCAACTTGTCTACACTGACGCGCAGGAGCAGATTATCCGTAAAGGGACGCAGACGCTCCGCTTCTGTCAGGGACAGACTGAAGCCGCCCTCACCGGTATAATCTCCAGGCTCAACATGCAACGGATCTTGCTGCATATCAGGCAGGCGATACAGCACCACTAGGGCGACCAGAAACAGGAAAAGCAACACGACCACGAGGATCGCCACGCCGCGGCGACCGGCAGTCTGGCTCGCCGGCGGACGACCGCTCGGTCGACTGTTTCTGTTTGCCCCGCTTTTTTGAACCGGAGGCCTAGTTCTCCGGGAAGTCATAAACTCCGTCCACCGCCTTCTCCATCGCCGTTAAAAGCCGCTCCGTTGCCGGATACAGACCCAGCGTGGAAGCACGCAGATCCGTTAACCTGGACGCATTGTAGTACATTCCCATGTACTCATCGTCAACTACCATAAAATATGAATAGTCATCGCGCTTGTACAGCTTTACATCCTTGTCAGGGTCGCCATTTCGATGTTCGTAATGGAAGTGGAAATCCGGTGCGGCGCTCAGATCCGGCTTGTTCTCCAAATCCAAGCCGTCGGCAATGATGCCGATAATCGCCGTGTACCATTCCTTAAAGTAGAACTTATCCCTGCTGGTCACGACATTGGCGTCCGCACCGTTGAGAATGAAATTCTCCTTCAAAGTTGCGTCTTTCTCCTCCTCTTCGGGAGTAGGAACAAAAATCTCGGCTACATAGGTATTGCCGTCATAGGTCGCAGTCAGCTTTTTGACGTGGAAAATACCCTGCAGAGCCGCCCAGCGGTCGAACAAACGTTCCGGACTCACATCCAGATTTGCCGTGGTGGCGGAAGACACCCGAAAAACCGCATCATTATTGCTGGCGATTGCATAGAAATTTCCGTCACCGGAAGGATCACCGATTTTTATCTCCAGGCTCCGGCTACCGTCAGACAGCACGATATTATAGGCCGGATCATCCAGTCCGTAACGCCCCAAATCCGTTGGATCATAGACGACAAAATTGACGGCGGACAGTTCGATCAGTTGCGACACCAAAGTTTGCAGATTATCGACGTCAGCCTTGCGCTCCAGGGGACGCAGAGCATCCCAATACAGGGCAATCTGTCCCTCTGTCTTATAATGTTTATCGGACTTCCGGTCGTTCGGATCGGCCGGAGTGGGATCATATGGATGTGCCCGGGCGACAAAATCGAACTGATCCGATTTTCGTTTCAGCTCAATCGTCGCCAAATCCTCGATCGGGAAGGGAATGATTTTCTTTTCCAAATAATCCAATATCGAGTTCTGCATCCGGTCCACAATCGAGGTGACTGTGCAGACGCGGGAAGTGCTCGCATCGCGGGCGTAGAACTGACTGGCTCCGGGAACCTCCTTACCGATCAACACCTCGTGCTTGTTCCCGTTTTTGAGAGTGTAGATAATCCTATTTTTTGAACTCTCCAGGCCGAATTGTGCCAGATTATCGGAATTATCCGTAATCTCCTGCACGTTCGATACCACCAACAGACCCTCCGCCGTTGACTTAAGAAGAGCTTCGTTAACGCGGGCATCCTCATAACCCTGCAGAGTCCAGGCGACATCCGGTTGCGGAGTCGGGCGCGGAGTCGGCGAAGCAGTCGCGGCCGGGTTCGTAGCCACCGGCGGCAAAGTCGGCTGATATGACGAGGCTAAATAGACCAGATGGTTGTCGCCGTAAAAGACTTCAATACTGCGCACCTCTTCCTTTTTGACCTGAAGCACCGGCGCTCGCTGTTCCGGGCTCAGAGTCGTTCCGGTTGTCTCTCCCGGCTTGCCGCCCAGATCAAAGACGGAAATCAAAGTTAAGACGACTATAAGCACGGCCAGGACGACCGATAAAATAATAATATTGCGTTTTTGCTTCATGATTCGCACTCACCGCCTTTCTTACAGGCGCTTGCGGCGCGAGCGTACCACCAGACCGATAATCAGCAGAGCCAACGGGATTACCAATGCCGACAGCGAGGCAACGAGGTTAAGCACCGATGTATTGCTATAATTTATAGAGTAAGATACCAGCGGCTTGGTCTGAATATACATTTGCGTGTCCGTTGACTCGGAACGCCCCAACCAGGAGGCTGCGTAGTAGAAGGTACCGGTATTGATGATATTCGGAGACAGACCCAGCGTCGAGTCGGTCAGCCAGCTATCATTACCGCTGATGACAGCCCGAGCGCCTTTGGTAACACTCTTATTGTCCACACGGCCTACGTTTTCACTCACCATGACTATCGGCTGCCTGCCCTCGTCCGAGATCCGTTCCTTATCACCGTCCAATTCGAGAGTTCCTCTGGGCGAGGTCACTATGACGGTCTCGGTTGTAATCCAATCACGGGCATTGTTGCCGGCGATGATCGAGCGCGACGGCCCGGTCATATAGAGAGCATTCTCAATCTGATCGTTATAGATCGAGCTACGTTCCAGCGTCGCGAGGAACACGTACGGATCATTGTATTCCGCCCGACCGGTATTGGAATTATAGCGCGGCAGGCGCCAGTCTTGATTCTCTTCCCTAACCCGGTCACCGGTAATTTGCAGGTTAAAGACATCCAGAAGTAGGGAATTAAGATTAACGAAGGTCTGGATATTCGGCTCCGTCGTTACAAATAGAGAGCCGCCGCGGTCCAGGTACTCCTTGTAGGAATGCACCTCATCGCTGGAAATATCGTACTGGGGATTGAAGAGTACCAGTACCGTTGCGTCATCGGGAATCGGCTGACCGGTCGAAGTGTTGAGATTTTTCACGTCGAAGTTATTGTTCACCAGCAAAGAGTTCAACAACGAGTATTGTTCGTCAACCGGAGTCTCGTTATGTCCGGAAACAAAGTAGACGACCGGGATGTCCGTGGTCGAAACATATTTGATCGCACCGCTGATCTGCGCCTCGGCCTGATAGGCGACCGGAATGGTCTGCATGTATTGCTGGTTGAACTCGTATTTCACCAGCGAGCCGGCGGGCACTACCTTGAGTCGGTTATTGCTCTTATTCTTCACGACCAGATTTCCCTCGGCCAGGCTCTGCAGACCACTGGGATCGATTTCCTTGACCAGATCGGGATCTCTGACAATGTCCGCATAGCGGATCGTCAGACGTCCGCCGGAATTGAGCTTGTACTGATTCAACAGATCGGGAATAAAAGTTAAAGATACCTTGCTGACACGTTGCAAATACCCCGGGAATGCGTCTTCGGTTGTCAAAATAACGATTTCCACGTCATCTTCTAGCCCATTCAGCAGTTCCAGCGAAGCTTTATCCAGGGTAAAGCTCTTATTGGCGGTCCAGTCCCATTTCCATTCCTGTCCTACGCCCTCGAGTACCAGATTCAGAACCAGAACTATCGCCACGACGATTATAATCGTCACGGTTGAAAAGCGCCCCAGGCGCTTATTGCGCTTGTCGACTTCACGACCTCTCGCCTTTCGTGCGGCCTTCCTACCGGAGCGCTTACGCTCCTCGCTTTCAGGTTTATCCTCGATTTCGCTCTCAGGCTCCGCGGTAACGGGAGTTTCCGCCGCCGCGTCTGCGGCTTCCGCAGTTTCCGCAATATCCTGATCTACGACCGATTCCGTCTGAGTGGTGTTGTCGAGGGAGGCGGATTCTTTGTCCGCGGCCGACTTGATAATATTTTCAAACTTAAACAACATAAGTAATACCTCCGTCTATGCCTGCTCGCTACTTCTGAGTCCAGCGCCGCTTTTCGATTGCGCGGGTGGTAAAGAAGAGGAACAGGAACGCATAACTGAGCAGGAAGACAAACGGCAGAATGGAGAACACACCCTCCGTGTAGACCGCGACCCGGTTGGACGGGGTTAGCCAACTGATTGCCTTCTCCACCGCAGCACCGGCATCAATCGCGCCCTGCGACTTAATCACATTCGCAAAGTCGATCGCGCCGAGGAAAGTGGTGATGAAGGACCCGACCATTTGGGCGAAGGTGTCCATAAGGATAAATAGGAAGAAGACAACAACCGATACCACCGCGGCCACAACCTGGTTTTCGGCGATGGCGGAGAAGAATGTTCCGATTGCAATGTAGGCCATGGCGGTCAGGTAGAAGGCGATAAATGTCGACCAGTCTGCGGGGTGGATCATGCCGCCCATCAGGTATCCGATCAGCATATGCAGCCAAATCGAAGAAGTCATGAGCAGGAACATCGTGCAGGCGGCGAGATACTTGCCCATGACGATTTCCCAGACCGAGGCCGGAGATGTGTAGAGCAGAACTTCCGTACCGTTACGGCGCTCCTCGGTAAATATTTTCATGGTCAAGATCGGAATAAACATGACAAAGAGTGACTGCATGAATTGCATCTCTCCCGCCATGAAAAAGCCGCGGGCCAATAGGTTGATTGAGAAATAAAAACTGCTCAGTCCGAAAAATATCGCCATCAGAACCCAGCCTGTTGCCGATTTAAAGTAGGATAGCAGTTCACGCTGAAAAATTGCTTCTAGACGCTTCATATTGAACCTCTCTTATGCATTGCCTGTATTCGCACTCTGAGCCGCAGCAATATCGTCGGGCGACGCCGGAGCTCCGCCCGTGACTCGAAGGAAGATATCCTCCAGAGTCGGCTCAACGGAGCGCATCGCCAAAATCGGCCAGGCCATGCGTGACATTTCGTAGAAAACAGCTCGCCGCACGTCGCGTCCCTCGACCGCCTCAATGTGGAAAAATGCCACTGTGGTGCCGGGCTTGGCAGGCATCTGCGTTACGCTCTTTACGCCATCGATCTGACGCAATTTGGGTAGCGCCTGCCGCGCCGGGGCATCAACCGCGATTTCTATATCCTCAGCAGTCTCGGTATAGCCGGACAGGGAGGCGACGGGACCGACATTGACAATCTTGCCGCGATTGATGATTATTGCCCGGTCGCAAACCGCACTGACTTCCGGCAGAATATGCGAACTAAGGATAATCGTATGGGATTTGCCGAGCTCCTTGATCAGATTACGCACATCTATAATCTGGCGCGGATCCAGGCCGTTAGTCGGTTCGTCAAGAACCAAAACCGCCGGTCGGCCGACCAGTGCCTGAGCCAGACCTACCCTCTGACGGTAGCCCTTGGATAAATTGCCGATCAGCCGATCCATCACATCAGTGATCCAGACCCGCTTCATGATGATCGACAAATGTGCCGCCTGATCATGCTTCGGAACGCCTTTAAGGTTGCAGACAAAGCGTAGATACTCCAGCACCGTCATGTCCAGATACAGGGGCGGATGCTCCGGCAGATAGCCGATATGTGAGCGCGCCTCTGCCGGCTCTTCCAAAATATCGTAACCGTTTATTTTGACCACACCTGACGTTGCCGAAATATAACCGGTAAGAATGTTCATCGTTGTCGTCTTACCGGCTCCGTTCGGCCCCAAAAAACCGAGAATTTCCCCTTCCTCAACACGGAAGGTAATGTCATCCACGGCCTTGTTGTCGCCATAGTATTTGACCAGATTATTGATCTCTATCATATTGGTTGAGCCTCCATTTTTAAGCAAATATATTCGCAATATTCCCAGCCCCGTTGGGAATACCAGTGTATTATAGCGCATGCTTCCCGGATCGCCAAATGAGCTTTACATAACAATGGCAAAGCTAAGCTTAACCGGAGCAGTCCGGACATTTGCCGTTGATCTTATGCTTTTGTCAACAATATACGGCTGCGGAAGCAGGCTTCGCCGGACGATTCGGTCGCGGTTACCGTCGGTTCGTGTTTTTCTCCGAGTAGCAAAGCAACGCTGTCAACCGGCAGGCTCCCCATGACGTTGACCGGCGTGATTTCCGTACGCGGCGACAACTCCAAGACCTCGCCGTAAGTCGTAATTTGCATTCCGCGCACAGCCTCGCTCAGGTAGGAAATGTCGATACCGGTCACGCGTCCGTTTGTACACTCCGCATTGTCAAAGCGGTCGACAATGCGGTTGACGTAGGCCGCATTGTTCATATGTCCGTTGCTATCGATTTCAGAAAAGTACACCGGTCTGTTCTCGCTGAGGATAGTTCGATAGCGATTCCCGGGCTGAGCCAACACGTCCGCCGGCAAATCCCAATCCGCCGGGCGCAAAGCATCCAATTGAAAACGCAACCGATGGCGCGACGGTTGCCAAAGGGGTGACGCGGGACGGGCAATCGGGAACATTGAACTGAGTCCGGACGACGGCACGGGGCGTTTCGTTGCCCGGTCAATGATAAACCAGCCGGCGTTTACCGCAACTATACAACGGTTTTGCTCATCGATAACAACCGTATCGCGTCCGAAAATCACTCGTTCTATATCATTCACCCAGGTAATGAATTTTATCTTTTCGTTTGCGCGGGGTAAGCGGCGAATGCGCAGACAGTTCCAGGCCAAATACCAGCGCATGGTCGGTAAAAAACCGTGCTCATCCGGTCGCGCTCTGTGTATATAGGCCTGATTCGCCGTCTCCTGAACCAGCAGGAGCAACATGCCGAGTTGCAACTCGTCGCGACAATTGACCAGGGCATCGAATACTTGGACCGGCCAGATCGTCGCATACTCTTCAACCTGCTCCCAGAGCTCGGTCTGATAAAAATCGGGGATATTCATGTGTTGCCTCGTACCGGGCGTCGGTTCAATTCGACCGACTTTCGGTTCGGCGATGAATCTGCGGCAGATAGCGCACCTTCGAGGGCGAGTGCCGACGTAACCCCTCCAACATGCGCGAGTCAGGCTCAAAGGTCACCAGCGTCGGCTGATTACGATTTAAACAGGCCAACTGCCACAGATCGGCATCCTCAAGTCCGGAGGTTGCGTCGAGCTTCTTATAGCGTTCGTTATTTACATACGGCATCATTTCCGCTTCCCCGGCCTTGGTCATCAATTCAATATCTTCCGGAACGATCCGCAAAACACGCTTGCGCCGCTGGCGATTGATAATCAGGTCGATATCCAGCGCCCCATTGGTGACGATATACTCGTACTCGCGATTTGTCATCGTCATCAGACGCCAGGCTCCGTACAGAACCGCGGCGATTCCAAGCGGAACCAGAAAGGCGAGAATCGGGAACAGCATACCTATGAGCAAAACTAGCCCGATAAGCACGAAGACTCCCAATATACTGCCGATTATAATCAGATAGTCAATTTTCTTCTTTTTCTGCTTAACGATCTTCTCCAAAAAGACGTCTTCTTTTCTGTCTAAATTCGTAAACATGCATCCGCCTCCAATTATTCCGTCATGATCAACGAGTCGACAAAACTTTCCGGATCAAAAACCTCCAGATCTTCAACCCCCTCACCCAACCCGGCAAAAAAGATCGGGCATTGCTTCTCCCAAGCGACGGCCAACGCAATACCTCCCTTGGCATTGCCGTCCAACTTAGTCAGAATCAGACCGTTAACAGCCGCCGTCTCGGTAAAGAGACGCGCCTGACTGATCGCATTCTGTCCGGTGGTCGCATCGATAACCAATAAAGTATGGCATATAGCGTCGCCGGCCTCGCGGGCTATGATCCGTCGCATCTTATTCAATTCATCCATCAAATTCTGTTTGGTCTGCAAACGTCCGGCCGTATCGATAACCAGAATATCCGTCCGGCGTGCTTTCGCGGCCTGCAAAGCGTCGAAAACCACGGCGGTCGGGTCGGAATTTTCCTGATGGGCAATTACCGCCGTGCCCGAGAGCTCCGCCCAATGACGCAACTGATCAATTGCCGCGGCACGGAAAGTATCGGCAGCTGCCAATAGAACCTTTTTCCCTTCTTTGCCGTAGCGATAGCACAATTTGCCGGCGGCAGTGGTTTTTCCGGTACCGTTCACTCCTACCAGCAATATTATCGTCAAGCCGGATGTATTCAGTTCCAGATCCTGCCGCGGTCCGAGTATGTTCAACATTCCCGCCCGCAAAGTCGAAAGCACAAACTCGCGCGAACGCCGCCCCTGAGCCTTCATCTCGGCGCGCACATTGCCCATAAGTTCCTCAACACAATTAATACCCATGTCGGAGCGCAAAAGCAGATCCTCTAGCTCATCGAGCATATCCTCGTCAAAATTGCCCATCCGTGCGGCAATCCTGTCGAAGCCCCTGGCAAAGAAGTTCTTGGACTTTTCCAGACCTCTTTTGAATTTACTCAATAAGCCCATTACTATCCACCTCGTCGGTCTTTAGCTTCAGCGACAAAACTCGTGAAACACCCCGTTCCTGCATGGTAACTCCATATATGTAGTCGGCGCACTCCATTGTACCACTTCTGTGCGTGACCAGAATGAATTGTGTCTGGAGCGAATAATTACTCAGGAACTTGTTGAATCGCCATACATTGGCCTCGTCCAGAGCGGCCTCGATCTCGTCCAAAACACAAAACGGCGAAGGAGTCAGACGCAATATCGCGAATAAAAGGGCAATAGCCGCCAGCGAGCGCTCACCGCCCGACAAAAGGAGCATGTTCTGCAGACGCTTACCGGGCGGCTGAACCCGAATTTCAATCGGACTGTTCAGCACATCCGTCGGATCGGCCAGGAAAATCTCCGCCTGACCGCCACCAAACAATTCGCGGAATACCGCATCATAATTTTTGCTAATCGCAAGCAGACTTTGTGAAAACTTCTCGCGCATAGTCACGAGCAGTTCATCAATTACTTTTTCTAATTTTCGCGCCGAAGCCTCGAGATCGGCCATCTGCTCATTCGTGAAGCTCAGGCGCTGCTCCAGTTCGCGTAAAGTCTCAACTGCATTGACATTGACGTTGCCCATTTCGCGAATCTTCTGCCTGGTCTCCCGAATCAACTTTTCGGTTGCGGCGGCATTCTCGATTTCCCGCGCTTTGCCCTCCTTGAGAGCCTGCTCGACGGTCAGCGCATACTCCTCCCACAGACGGTTACGGATTTGTGCCAGTTGCAGACGCGCTTTCTCGACGCGTGCTTCGGCGCGCTCGCGCTCGGTCGTCAAATTCATCTCGCGGCGAGCCGTTTCCTGCAGACGGGCGATAAATTCCTCCTGGTTTTGCCGATAATCGTTACGACGGGCAACCAGGTCATTAAGTAGGGAAGTTTTTTCCTCCCGTTTTTGCACAAGGCGTCTTAGTCGGTCGTCGAAATTAGTCAGACTCAGGCTCAAAAGTTCCGCCTCTTTCTCCCGGGCGGCCTTTTCCACGACCCTCTGTTCGTTGCGGGCGGCCGATTGGGCAAGTTCGCCAGCGATCCGCTCCGTCACCTCCGTCAGCGAATTTTGCGATTCGACAATTGAATTCAGCGAGAGCCGCAAGTCGGAAATATGTTCGCGCATTTCGTCACGCTCTTTGACCGCCGTCCGATTAGCGCTGACCGATTGTTCAATCTTGACCTGTAGGGCTTCTACCCGCGCCGTAATCTCGGCCTCGATAGCGAGGTGCGCGTTTTCCCGCTCCCGCAAGCGCTCACGTTCCGCCGCCACGGCCTCACGGGCAGTGAGATTATCATCCTTTGCCCGGCGATTGACGGCAATATTCCGCTCATAAGCGGCCAATTTATCCTGCTCGGCAACCAGTTCCTGGCGCCGGCGGATCAGTTCCTCTTCATCACTGCGCAATGTACGCTCCGCTTCCGGCCAACCCTGATACAATTCCGTCAATTGTGCGGCCAGCTGCATCTCTTGGTTTTGAAAAGCGGCAATCTCGCGCTCGAGTTTTTTCAGGTCGCCGGCACGTCCGAGCACCGGGCTCTCCTGCTTCAGGTTATAACCACCGGTCAGCGATCCGCCGACATTGACCACATCACCGCCCAGGGTGACGATGCGAATGCGATAATTGCTCTGCGCAGCCAGAGTAGTGGCCGTCGCCAAATCAGCCGCAATTACGGTTCGATTTAAAAGCCAATCGGTAATCGGGCGTGCTTCATCGGAACAGGCAACCAATTCGGAAGCGAGCCCAATATAGCCGGTTGCCGCACTCAGGCGGTTCAACAAAGCATGATCCGGATCGCGCGGGCGGATCGTATCCAAGGGCAGGAATGTCGCCCGTCCGGTCCGACGCTCCCGCAACCAATCAATCCACTCCCTGGCGGAGCGCTCATTGCGCACCACAATATTCTGAACCGCACCGCCCAGCGCAACGCTGATCGCCATGCGGTAATCCGCCGGAACCTGAATCAGACTTCCTATCGCGCCAACCACCGTTCGGTCGTCATCGCGTCGCTTGGCTTCTTTAAGAACGGCCTGCACCGCGTCGTGATAGCCGGCAAAGCTGTCCTCCAATTCCCGCAATGTCGTCAAACGAAATTGCGCACGCTGCTTCTCCTGACGCGTCGCGTTGAGTTCGGTCTCGTTCGCGGCAATCCGTTCGCCGCGCTCCCGCACCTTGCGGCGCTCTTCCTCTAAAATCCGCTCACCGGTCGCCAAGTCGGCAGTTAGTTTTTCGGTACGCTCGCTTTGCTCTTCCAGCATCAGACTTAAGGCATCACCGACACTAATCAACTCGTTCTTTTCGCGCTCTAAACGGCGGCTGTTCTCCTCCGCCAGGCGCTTTTCGGTGCGAATTTCCGCCAGACGATCTCGGCACTCAAAGAGGCTGTCTTGACAATCAACGAGTTCCTGGCGCAGGGCTTCGGTTTGGCGCTCACCGGCATCCAACTGCGCCGTCAGGGCGTTCAGCTCCCTTTCCTCCGCCGCCAAACGTTCCTCGAAGCGTTCGCGATCGCGCTGCATCACCTGTCCGCGCTCCGTCCGGTCGCTCATCTCCCGTTCCAGTTCGACGCGACGCGCATCAGACTCGGCAATCAGAGCCGCCGCTTCGATCGCCTGATTTTTCAGACTCTCAACCCGCTGACGAGCCAGATCCGTTTCAGTATTGACCTCCGCCTCGTCATTCCGTAACGCTTCGACTTCATCGCGCAGGCGGTCGATGGTAGCTTCGTTACTCTCTGAGGCGGCGATATTTGCCTCGTGCTCCTGCTGAAGCTCCGTCCGAGCCGCGTTCAATTCATCTAGCTCATCCGCCGCTATCTGCCGCGCCGTCTCGGCCGCGGTCAGGCTCCCGGCCTGCTGATCCGCCTGCAACAATAAAAGCGAAACCTCATTGTCGGTCAAAATCTGCCGCAGACGCAAAAACTCTTTGGCGGTCTCCGCCTGGCGCAGCAAAGGCCGACGCTGGCGTTCCATTTCACCGAGCAGATCACTTACCCGTTCCATATTCTGAGCCGCGGCCGCCAGTCGCTTCTCGCTGTCCTGTTGATTCTTGCGGAAACGCACAATGCCGGCCGCTTCTTCAAATATTCGCCGCCGTTCATCCGGATTGCCACTCAGCAGTTCGTCAATCCTGCCCTGACCGACAATCGAATACCCGTCGCGTCCGATACCGGTATCCATAAATAAGGTTGTTATGTCCCGCAAGAGACAGCGGTTACGATTCAGATAATATTCACTCTCGCCGGTGCGATATAGCCGGCGCGTAACCTCAATTTCCCGATAATCCCAATCCAAACCGCCGTCGGAATTATCGAGCACAATAGTCACTTCGGCATAACTGAGCGGACGCCTTGTTCCGGTGCCGCTGAAAATGACATCTTCCATTCTCTGGCCGCGCAAAGTCTTGGCACTCTGCTCACCCAGCACCCAGCGTATGGCATCGGCGACATTACTCTTGCCGCTACCGTTCGGTCCGACAAAGGCGGTAACGCCGGGGCTGAAGTCAATGACTGTGCGCTCGGCGAAAGACTTAAATCCCTGCATGATTAAAGTCTTCAGATACATCCTTAATCCTCTGTCTCCTTTATCGCCATATAGGCCGCTCGCGAAGCTTCTTGTTCCGCCTTTTTAATCGTCTTACCCCTGCCGCGGGAAATTTCCGTTCCGTCAACAAAAAGGCCTACCTCGAATTGCGGAGCCTGCATCGGTCCGGTCTTGCTGATCTGTCTATACTCGATGCCGTCTATCGTGCGATAGGTCTGGAAATGCTGTTGCAACAGACTCTTATAATCAAATATCAACCGATCAGCAAAGGCATCCTCGATCGGTTCGCGAAAAAGGCGCACTATTAATTCACGCGCCGCCGTCCAACCGCCGTCGAGAAATACAGCGCCCAAAACCGCCTCCAAACAGTCGGCGCATATTGCCGCCTGCGGGGGGCCGGAACGCAGTGCGCCGCCGAGTCGAATCTGCTTGTCCAGACCCAGCCGACGCGCGACAGCCGCCAAAGTCGGTTCGCGCACCACGGCCGCCCGTACCCGACTCAGCCGTCCCTCACGTTCTTGCGGATATTGCTCGTACAGATAATCGCTGATCGCGAGCTCTAGCGTCGCGTCGCCCAAAAACTCCAGGCGTTCGTTATGCTCGCAATCCTCCGCCTGCTCGTGGGCATAAGAAGAATGGGTTACAGCCGCCAGCAACAGAGAACTTTGCCGGAACTTATAACCCAAATCACTCTCGATCCTACTTAGTGCAAAAGCCTCGGTATTAGTTTCCACTCTTGGTTGATGCAATATAGTTGACCGCATCGCCAACCGTGTGAATATTCTCAGCCTCGTCATCGGGAATCGAAATGCCGAATTCCTCTTCCATGAGCATTACCAAATCGACGATATCCAGCGAATCGGCGTTCAAATCATCGATGAAATCCGAATCCATGGTCACATTTTCCGGGTCTACACCCAGTTGTTCCACCAAAATGTTACGAACATTCTCCAAAATCGTTTCCTTAGTCATGTCTACCTCCACGTATACTATGTGTTATTAGTCGGCGGTCGGGCTCGATCTGAATCCGACCCGCAAGTTAGTATTGTACAAATTAGTTCGACGATTGGCAAATCCGAAGACGACTAGTTAAATATTTTTAACTAATCATCCCATACCTGCCGATTGCGAATAAAATATTCCGCTCCCGAGATCGTTGACACAAGCACGGTCAGGATCAGGAGAACTGTCGCGGCATAACTGAATATCGTCACCAGAATGGCCGGAGCGATGAGAGCGCGCAGAATCAGCTTCAAAAACATGACGATAATCATCGCGATTTGGAGCCCGGTCTTCCACTTGCCTGCCTTGGAAGCGGCGATAACCTGTCCTCTCTCAACCGCCACCAGGCGTAGAAAAGTCACGCCGAACTCGCGCAACAAAACGAGCATAAAAATAAAAGTGTGGATCTCTCCCAGTTGGACGAAGCCCGCCATCGCGGTCAGGATAAGAATTTTATCGGCGATCGGGTCGAGCAATTTGCCGGTGTTGGTCACCACGCCGTTCTTCCGTGCCAAATGCCCGTCAAAAAAATCCGTGATAGCACCGACAATAAAAATCAGCAGAGCGATAACCAGCCCTTCACGCGCCACAAAGCTGTTCCAGCCGCCGACGCCGCAGCAACGATTGATAGGCACCATGAACAGAGCCATAAACGGCGTCAACAGAATCCGACTCAGGCTCAATTTATTAGGTGTATTCAGTTTCTTTCGGCCGCCCGCATCCGGCTGCCTGTTTTCATCATTGTTCAGCAATAGTCACTCCAGTCCATTCGGCAAAATCCGCGGCAATAATACGCACATTATACCACTTACCGACTTTCGGCTCCGTCGCCTGTTCACCCGGCTCCGTTTCCTGCTCGCAAAGTACGGCCACTCCCGGGTCAACCTCGGGCGCCTGCTCCTCGCTGTGACCGAGATAAAAGAGCCCTTCCTCGTCAATACCCTCGATCAGAACGCGGCGCTCACTCCCGATAATCTCCGGCCAGCGCGAGCGCACTATATCCTGCTGGAGTTCTATCACCCGGCGCTCCCGTTCAGCGGCGACTTCGGGATCCACCTGATCCGGCATTGTCGCGGCCGGCGTCCCCTCTTCCGGGCAGAAAGTAAAAGTACCCAGATGGTCGAAACGCAGTTCGGCAATAAAATCCATCAATTCCGCGAAATCGGTCTCCGTCTCTCCCGGGAAGCCGAGCATAACGGTCGTACGCAAAGTCAGGTTGGGAATCCGGGCGCGCCATTCGGCCAATACCTCGCGCAGACGTTGCGGATTGTCGCGGCGGCGCATGGCTTTGAGAATCCGGGGTGAGGCATGTTGAATCGGCACATCCAGATACGGCAGAATCTTCGTCTCCGTCGTCATCACTTCCAGCAGTTCGTCAGTCAGACCGTCGGAACAGCAATACATTAGACGCAAGGCAAAATCGCCCGGCAGGGCGGCCAGGGCGCGCAGCAAATCGGGCAGGCGCGGCCGACCGTAAAGATCCCGTCCGTAGTCGGTCGTCTCCTGGGCGATCAGAACCAACTCGCCGTAGCCGCCGGCAATCAGACGCCGTGCCTCACTCACCAGCGCCTCGATCGGTCGCGAGCGCAGGCGACCGCGAATCCCGGGAATCGCGCAATAGGCACAGGCCGAGGAACAGCCTTCGGCGATTTTGATATAGGCGTAACCGGATGTATCCGGTTGTCGGGCGACATCCAGATGGCGTATGGCATTCTCACGCGAACCGACGACAATCAACGGCTCCTCTGCGGCCTCACCGGCCGACAGACGTTCCAAAACATCGGTAATCTGATAATAAGACCCGGTGCCGACAATTGCGTCGACCTCCGGTAATTCCGCGGCTATTTCCCGGGCGTAGCGTTGCGAAAGACAACCCGCCGCCACCAGGAAGCGGCACTTATCGGCCTTAAAATCGGCCATATCCAGAATCGTCTCAATAGCTTCACGCTTGGCGGCTTCGATAAAGGCGCAGGTATTGACGATAATCACTTCCGCGTCTTCCGGCTCGGAGACTAAATCCGCTCCCGCCGCCCGTAGCAACGCTACCATCGCCTCGGAATCGACAAGGTTCTTGGCACAGCCCAGAGTTACAATTGCGACAGGCAGGTCAGTTATCATTCAGTATTTCCTCGAGACTCCTTATCAGGGCATCGCGAGACGCATTATAGGCGAAGCCGCGGTTGAGCGCCCGCCGCAACTCTTTCTCAAAAGCACGGGTGTGGGGATCGATCCGTTCCGTCTCCGCGTCATAGCATTCGGCGGCAATGCGCCTTAGCGCCGAACGCCGCCGGGAAACATAGGCGGCCAATAACTCCTCATCCGAAGGCATCAGATCCTCGACCGCCCGGGCCGCGGCTTCCGGGTCATATCCGCGCGCCGCCAGACGCTCGCGCATAACCCTTGCCCCCTCCGGATGTGAATCGATACGCTGCTGCAGATAAAGACAGGCTAATTCGTAGTCATTTATGAGATTGCAGGACTTTAATTCCGCCGTCACCCGGTCGATCAGATCGGCGGCAACGCCGGCCTCGCGCATTTTCGTGCGCACCCGACTTTCGGGCTGCATACCGCGCGACAAATAACCGAGCGCCACTTGCCGCGCAGCGGCAAGTGGCTCGGATTCTTTTTGCAACAGTGCGGCTTCGGCGGCGGCGAAATCCCTGTCCAGCCGTTCCGCATCCAAAGGTGAACTCAAATTAGTCTAACCCCAACAGTTCGTCGAGCTTATCCGCCCTTTCATCCTCGCCGCCTTCATCATCGGCGTCATCCTCATCCGATTCGCCGTCCTCGTCGTAATAGGAGGAGCTGCGCATATCGTCGAGATGCTCCAGAATCTTCGCTTCGATTTCCTGACGTAGTTCGGGATTGGCATTGATGAATTCGGCGGAATTGCTCTTACCCTGTCCGAGACGCAGATCCCCATAGGAGAACCAGGAACCGGCCTTGGTAATCACGCCGGTGGTAACACCCGCCTCGACCAGGCCGTCCATCAGATTCAGTCCCTTGCCGAAGAGCAACTCAATCGAGACAGTCTTGAACGGCGGCGCGACCTTGTTCTTGGTTACACGCATAATGGTCATGACCCCGATGGGCACCTGTTTTTCGGTCAGGCGCTCACCGCGCCGCACCTCAAGGCGCACCGAGGCGTAGAAGCGCAGAGCGCGTCCGCCGGTCGTCGTCTCCGTCGGTCCGCGCGACCAGCCCGTGGGAATCTTCTCCCGTAGCTGGTTAATGAAGATAACTATACAGTCGGTACGCGAAATGGTACTTGCCAACCGACGTAACGCCATCGACATCATGCGGGCATGGCTACCGACAACCTGCTCGGCAAAACCGCCGTCGATCTCGGCACGCGGAGTCAGAGCCGCCACGCTGTCGATCACGACCATGTCTATGGCGCCGCTCTTGACCAGAGCTTCGGTGATGCTCAGCCCCTGTTCCCCGTAGTCCGGTTGCGAAATCAAAAGGTTATCGATATCGACGCCCAAGTTGGCGGCATATTCCGGATCCAGGGCATGCTCCGCATCGATAAAGGCCGCATTCCCACCCTGTTTTTGACAGGCGGCGATCATATGCAGAGCCACGGTTGTTTTTCCCGACGATTCCGGCCCGTAAACTTCGATGATGCGCCCTTTCGGCAGGCCGCCGATGCCCAGCGCCAAGTCCAAGGGCATAATACCGGTCGACATGGCCTGAACCTTGATCTTCGACTGCTCGCCCATCTTCATGATCGCGCCGGGGCCGAAGTCCTTGGCAATCGCCCTCATCGTTGTTTCCAACGCCGCCGCTCTCTCCTCGGCCGGCAAGGACTCCAGTATCTCTCGTTTCTTGACTTTCGACATTAAAATCTCCTTGCTTCCGGACGGGCTGCTTCCAACCCGCTTTATTCAAACTATATTATAGCAATATTCCCCTTCGACGACACGTCCGGCCCACGCTCGGGCGGTCTTTCGATCGGTCTTTTTTTCGACAATTTGTCGTTTAATCCCGCTGCATACGCAGCTTTTTCATCAGGTTCCGCGACTCCGGCAGATCGAGGCGGTTCGTCAACAAAATGTAGATCAGAGCCGCCAGCACAAAGCGCAAAGCCAGCCAAATCAGCTGAACCAACTTGCTCATCGGGCTGAGTAGCGGCGTCAATAGACCAAACAGGTACAAAATCACGGCGGACACGGCCGCGGAACCCCCCGCCTTTAACAAAAAGACCGAGAGATTGCGCGGGCGACGCTGCGGGAAGTAATGTTTATAGGCCGACAGCAGAATCAACATCAGAGCAAAGCTGGACATAAGAAAGGAGAACGAAAGCGAACTCGGTCCCATGGCCGTGTGCTGAGTCAAGATATAGCCGCCGATCCCGGTGATGAGCAATGAGGCCAGGCCGGCAACCAACGGTACTTTTGTCAGATTGGCGGCGTAAAAAGCATTGTTCATCAGGTTCACCACGGTATGCGTAATGATGGCAAAGCAGTAGAAGCTGAGGATGACAGCGATTGATTCTATCGCATTGTCCGAGACCTTCCCCCACTGGAAAATACCCTGTGCCACATCGAAGCGCGCCGCAAAAAAGAACAGACCGGAGGGAATTGTCAAATAGAGCGCCCGCCGCAGGCTGTCGCTCAAGAGGGTTGAGGAACGGTGATCGTCGCCGACGGCATTGAGCTCGGAAAGCTGCGGCAACATGACCTTACTGACAGCGACGGCAAAAATACCCCAGGGCAAATGCCAGGTAACCACCGCATTACGGTGGAAAGCCGGCGTACCTTCGGGGAAGACTTTCATAAAAGCATTTATGACTATCGTATTTACTTGGGGAATCGAAGCGGAAATCAGGGTCGGCAGAGCAATGGCGAGCAAACTGCGGAAGCCGGGGTCGCGCCAGTCCAGCGAGGGACGGAAATAGCGGAGCTCGTGCCGGGCAATCGCCGCCTGCCAGAGAAAATATCCCAATGCCGACAGCGTAACGCCGAGTGCCGCCATGTTTAATCCCGTGGCGGACGGAGCGCCGAGGAGAGCGATACTGAGCACAACGCCCAAATTATAAAGCGCGGGGGCAAAGGCCGTCGCCGTAAAGCGCTGATGAGCGTTCAATATACCCATAGCCAGGGCGGCCAACATCATGAATATGACCTGCGGAAAGAGCATTCGCGCCACACCGGTCGCGTAAGCCGCGGCCTCGGGATGGGCAATCATACTCATCAGCGAACCGGCAAAAATCTCCCCCAGGACGACCGCTGTGAAGGTAATCAGTCCGGCGAAAGTAATAAAAATGCTCAGTGCCCGCCAGCCCTTTCGTTCTTCGCCTTTGCGCAGAGCCCCGGAGAGCCAGGGTATGATCGCCGCCTGAATCGAGCCTCCGATCAAAAGCTGATAAATCAGATCGGGCAGAAGGAAGCCCTGAACGAAAGCTTCGGAAAAGCGCCCTTCTCCGAAAGTAGGAATTACTAAAATCTCCCGAAGTTGGCCGACCAGCTTACTGAGGATGAGGCCCAACATCACGATAGCGGTATTGCGTGTGATATTACGCTTCCCTCGCCCGGACTCCGCATCCTTAGTAGTCGTCGGTTCGCCAGACAGAATTGTCATCCGGTCACGAGCCTCACCCTCGGTCAGGGTGGCGGCTGTGGTTCTCCCCCGCAGGTCTCGGCGCTCTGACAGCTCACTCATACGGAGACGCTCCTTGCGCCCCTGAATAAAAGTCGAAGCAATCTGTCCGGTCTTCGGATCAATAACCCGACGGAACGGTGGCGGCTCGGCCAGAGGCAACGCAGGGTGTCTTTCGGAGACCCGGTGATACTCGTGCCGATATTCTTCGGTTTCGGCAAGGACATCCTTCCAGGAATATCCTTCATTTATGCTATCTCGTAATGATGTTATCCTGTAGTATCTTTTAGGGCTACGGTCATGGAATGTATCAAATTCTCTTCTATCGGCACTGCTCGCCCAAATCTCCTCTTCTGTACGCTGAGCGGCACCGTTTAACACCTGATCCAAAACCTCAATTAGCGGGCGTAGATATTTGAACTCTGTCTTATCCCTTCGCGGCACCGCCGTTTACCTCAAATCACTCTCGGAACGATTAATTAAGCGATATAAAAGTGCAAGGGCATTTGTCGCAGTCAGGGAACGAATTCTCTGCCGCTCACCCCGGAAAATAAACTTCTCGCAGAATCCCGCCGACTCGATTCCTCCGGTAAGGGCGATATACACCAGCCCGACCGGTTTAGTTTCCGTGCCTCCTTCGGGTCCGGCAATGCCGGTCACGGCGAGCGCGTAATCGCTACCGAAGCGTTCACGACAACCGACAGCCATCTGCAAGGCAACTGCTTCGCTGACCGCTCCTTCATCCGCCAAAACCTGCGGCGCAACGCCCAGGAATCTCTCCTTGGCCGAATTGTCATAGGCTACCACCGAGCCCCGAAAAACGCGTGAAGCTCCCGGGAAAGCGACCAGTTCGGAACTGATCAATCCGCCCGTGCAGGATTCGGCCATACTGAGTGTGCGTCCGTTTTTAAGCAACTCAGCCAAAACCACCTCAGGCAGACTGCGACTTCCCTCTTCATAAATATATTTTCCGAAACGGCGGCGCACCTCGGCTGCGAGCGGTGCGAGTAAATCGACTTCCGCATCCGTCGCCCTCTTATCCCGCCGTTGAGTCAGGCGAATCATCACCTCGCCCGGCGAAACGTAAGTGGCTATCGAAGGATTGCCGCTTTTTTCAACCAGATCTCGAATCTCATTCTCCGTCTGCGCCTCACCAATACCGACCAGGTGGAAATAAACATGCCGGAATTCGGCGGTGGAGTGCTCGGTCAGGAAGGGCGCCACATAGGCGGTGAACATAGGGCGATTCTCATTCGGCGGTCCTGGAAGCAGAATCAGCGTCCGAATTTTACCGGCGTAATCGACGGTAAAGACCACGCCCGGAGCGGTGCCGTTATGATTGGGAATTAGCCAGCACGGTAAGGGTAACAAAGCCTGTTTGCGGTTATTCTCCGTCGGAGTGCGACCGGAAGCCGCGAAGTAGGCAACGATAACCTGCCAGGCCGATTCGGAAAAAACCAACTCGCGACCGGCGGCCCGCGCCGCCTGCGCCAGAGAAATATCATCGGCCGTCGGTCCCAGGCCGCCGGTAATAATCACGGCGTCATTGCGATTCAGCGCAACCTCAATTGCCTGCCGCAGCCGTTCGGGATGATCTCCGATCACCGTCTGGTGGTAACAGTTAATACCCAAATCGGCGAGCTGACGCGCCAGCCACCAGGCATTGGTATTCAAAACCTGACCCAGAAGAACTTCGGTTCCGCAGGCAATAATTTCGGCACTATTCAAATTACCCGGATCGACCAGCCCCGGCCCGTACTCAATCACAGATTGTTATGCTCCTTAAAAGCGGTCAGCGTATTGCGCAGGAGCATCGCGATCGTCATCGGACCGACTCCTCCCGGCACCGGCGTGATCGCCGCAACTTTATTGGCCACGGACTCGAAGTCCACATCGCCGACGACCTTCCTGCCAACCCGGTTGATTCCAACGTCGATAACAATCGCTCCTTCATTGAAATCATCCGCGCCGACCAGACCGGGCTGCCCCGCGGCAACCACGACAATGTCGGCATTGCGACAGGCTGAACTCAGATCAACTGTTTTCGAATGAGCAACCGTCACGGTGGCATTCGCAGCCAACAGGAGGAGCGCCATCGGCTTGCCGACTATATTGCTCCGTCCTATGACCAGCGCTTTCTGCCCCGCCGCATCGATGCGATAGCGCCGCAGAATTTCCATGACACCGGCCGGCGTGCAGGGCAGAAATTTCTGATTGCGTCCGAACAGAGCGGCCACGTTCAGCGGGTGGAAACAGTCCACATCCTTACCCGGATCGATGGCATTAATCACCAACTGTTCACTTATATGCTTAGGCAAAGGCAGCTGAACCAAAATGCCGTCCACCTCCGGCGTATTATTTATACTCTCGATCAGATCCAGAACATCCTTCAGCGTAGCGTCTTCACTCAGGTGATAGCTGAAAGAGCGGATATTCGCCGCTTCACAGGCCCGCTTCTTATTATTCACATAAATTGACGAAGCCGGATCTTCACCGACCTGAATCACCGCCAGACCGGGGGAACGACCGACGACATCAGTCAAATGCTGAGCTTCCAGTCGCACCTCTTCTCGTAGCAACTTGGCACAGAGCTTGCCGTTCAGTATCAATGCTCCTCCCGGCGTATACTCCGCCTCAATGCCCGCAGGCAAATTAACCGGATTTAATTTTCTGTTAGCACCCATATTTCTACTCCTGTTTCCAGTAATTTTATCACTGTTGTCCGCGTTTAAACTGCTCCAGCATCGTCTGGTCGAATTGTAACTTGCGCGGTCGACTGCCGTCACGCGGTCCGACCCAGCCCATCTGCTCCAATGTATCGATTAGACGCGCGGCGCGCGGATAGCCCACATTCAGGCGGCGTTGCAAAATCGAGATTGAGCCGTAGCCGGCATCCAGGCAAATCTGAGCCGCATCGGGCAACAGTTCATCCATCTCATCCTCACCGCTACGATCGCCGCTCCCGGACAACAATTCGTCCACGACCTCCATATGCTCCTCGCTGTATCTCGGCCCTCCCTGAGCCTTGATATACGACGTAAACTTCTCCACGTCACGAACGGAAATAAAGGCACCCTGGCCGCGGATCGGCTTCGACAAATGCTGCGGAGAATATAGCATGTCTCCGCGACCCAGCAGTTTTTCGGCACCGCCCATATCCAGCACGGTACGCGAGTCCACCTGCGAGGCAACGGCAAAGGCGATTCGCGAGGGGATATTGGCTTTGATCAGGCCGGTAATGACATCTACCGACGGACGTTGCGTTGCGACGATCAGATGAATTCCCGCCGCTCGCGCTTTCGCGGTCAGTCGAGCAATATAGCTCTCCACTTCATTCGCCGCCGTCATCATCAGGTCGGCCAACTCATCGATTACCACTACCCAGAACGGCATATGCTCCAGCCCGTCCCGTTTGGCATACTCGTTATAGCCGGCCAAATCGCGCACTCCGCATTCCGCAAAAATATTGTAGCGCGCGTCCATTTCTCTTACGACGGCTCCCAAAGTCTTGGCCGCTTTCTCCGGCTCGGTAACCACGGGCTCCACCAGATGCGGGATATCTGCGTATACACTCAGCTCAACCACCTTCGGATCGATCAGAATCAACCGCAGATCCTCCGGGCTCATCCGGCTCAGAATACTGGTCAGAATCGCATTGATACAGACTGACTTACCCGATCCGGTCGCTCCGGCGATCAGTAAATGCGGCATTTTGGTCAAGTCGCAGTATATGGGCGCACCGGCTACATCCCGACCCAGCGCCGCCAACAGCGGTACCCTACTGTTACGGAACTGCTCGTCGGCCAGGAGTTCACGAATCCCGACCGTACCGATTTCTTTATTGGCCATCTCGATACCGATGACGGATTTTCCGGGTATCGGTGCCTCAATTCTTAAACCCGTTGCCGCCAGACTAAGCGCAATATCGTCACTGAGCGAAACAATTCGACTGACTTTAACGCCCACTCCCGGCATAAGTTCAAAGCGCGTGATCGTCGGTCCGGAAGTGATGTTCGTTACCTTTGCCTCAACGCCGAAACTTGCCAGCGTTTCTTCCAGGCGACGGCCGAGATCTCTGACGACTTTAACATTTGTAGCCGTCTTACCGGCCGGTTCCGGGCTCAGGAGATTGATCGGCGGCAGTTTCCAGGCGGGCTTCGATTTGGGTTCGGACTCGGCGGGCACAATGGGTGGCGAAGCTTTCTTTCCGGCTTGCTGCGCTCCGCTCCGTACCGCAGTCTCCTTAGTTTTTCGCGGCTCCGTGCGCGGCGGGATCGCTGAGACTTCCGCAGCTGTCTCCGTTCGGGCGGGAAACGTCACATCTTCCAGAGACATACGGCCGGCAGTGCGTTCCAACATAGGCGCCTTACGCGGCCAATTGGTAATCACCGTACCTTCCGTATTTTTGCTCGTGCTGCGCGTGGGAATTATCGTGGGGCTCGCTTCGACCCGAATCTCGGGTCGCTTCGATGGTTCCAGGCGCGGCGGCGTCAGTTGCCGATAGATCGGATCGTGAGCCGCCTCCGGGAGGGTTGCTCCGTTCCAGGACAAAGCCGGCGATTCGGCTTCGTCGGACTGAGGCGCGGCATCGGTGCCGACCAAAATAAATCCACTCTTTGAGCGCTCCGGTTTCACAAATTTCAGTGGCGGCGCTTCGGCCGGCGCTACTGCCTGATCAGTTCGCTCAGACCTACTTTCCTGAGCGGACTGTTGCCACAGAGTTACCGGCGGCATATGAGCGGCAGCTGTTTTGGAGCCGCTTCTGCCATTCGTAACAACCCCCGGTATAAACGTTACGGCCGGCACAACTGTGTTGTTCGTGGGATCTTCATCATCGCCCGGCACGCCTTCGCCTGTTGCCGCGAGCTCGGCTGCCACCGCTTGCGCGGTCCTTGCCGCCTCCGCGGCTTCCGCCTCGGACAAAGCTTTCCGCTCCGCCCGGCCGAAACGCCAATTTTCGAAAGCATGACGCAGACGGGAAACGACATTACGTAGCGCCTGCCCCAGCTTGATACCCAAACCGGCAAAAGAGAGATTGAAAATCAGCACGGCTTCGATGGCGATTGCCGCTCCGATAATAATAATCGCTCCGGTACGACTGCTCAGAGCAACCAGAGCCATAGCCACCAAGCCGCCGCAGAAGCCGCCGGACCAGGCACCCAAGCTCTTGCCGCCGATCGCCGCCTCCTGTCCCAATTCCCACAGCGCCCCCAGGGTCGCCGCGGTCGAAGGCAAGGCATTATTGGCCACGCCCGCTCCGGCGGAATCAGAACGCGCCGCAAAACTGAGAAAATCCGCCAACGGAACCGTAATAACCTGGGCGAGCGCACCGATGAGCAAAGCCAAAAAAGTATAGTGCCAGACCCGCCATAGGGTCAGTTGACGGCGTTTATTTAATAAAAGGTCGGCAGTAAATAACAGTAAGAGCGGCGGCAGAAGAAAAGCCACCACCCCGAAGAGTCCCTTGCTCAGCTGTGCCAAAGTCTTTCCGAGCACGCCGGTGTACGGTACGGGCGGATAGATCGTCAACGCGGCGAGAATCGCCAGGGCAAACGTCGCCAAGGCCAGAGCCTCGTAGACTCGACTGACTTTCCGGACTGTTCTCGGTTCTTCGCTAGCCATCGCTGCCCTTGTCGTCGGAGCTTAATCGCTCGGGATAGCCGCTCGCGCCAAAGCGTCACAGCGGTTATTGTATTCATGGTCGGCATGGGCCTTAACCTTGTTCCAGATCACAACATGGCGTGCCTGCAACTCATCCAATTCCTCCCACAAATCGCGGTTGCTGACCGGTACGCGTGCGGAATTCAACCAGCCGTTTTTTTTCCAATTTCGCAGCCAATTCTGATTAAAAGCATTGATGACATATGTACTGTCGGAATAGACATTGACCACGCAACGAAAACGCAACTGCCGCAATCCCTCAATCACGGCCGTGATCTCCATACGATTATTGGTCGTCTCGGCAACTCCGCCGGAAATTTCTTTTTCATAATTGCCGAAAACCAGGATTGCCGCCCAGCCGCCCTTGCCCGGGTTTCCGGAGCAGGCGCCGTCGGTATAGATCTTCACCCGCTTCAATTGTTCGACCACACCGGTGTTTACGGCCTTCTTTTCAGACATTAAATCTCCCCCAACAATGCTCATTTCTGAACGCTAAGTATAACAGGATATGCGTTTTTTTGCATCGGTAACCGCCGCTTCCCCGCCCGGCGAGCATTCATCAACGTTCGACCGCAAGCTTTGCCAACGAGAATATCAATATGAGAACGTAGATGAATTGCCAAAATCATCTTTCTGGGGTATTATGTCACAAGCAGTTCGGGATTGCTCCCGGTTCTGACATAGGGGAGTGGCTCAACGGTAGAGCAACGGTCTCCAAAACCGTCGGTTGCGCGTTCGAATCGTGTCTCCCCTGCCA
>JAAZIX010000199.1 GCA_012800655.1 Clostridiaceae bacterium
GCAGGAAGAGCACGATCATCTGCGGTACAAAGCCCAGCACCGCGCCCACACCGGCGATAATTCCGTGCACAATCAGATCTTTCAGCCACGGCGCGGCATTCGCGCTCTCCAGCCAGCCCTCGACGATCACGGGGATACCGCGTGCCCAGGTTCCGAAGTCGGCCGGATCCGGCTCCTCCACATCCGCTACGGCGAGATACGCGTCGTAATCGACCGGAATCTCCTCCAGCACACCGCCGTCTTCGTCATGCAACACAGCCACAGCCGTCACAGCCCGCGCCTTGTCCGGGATCAGCACGATCTCCTCATCTTCTTCCGACGAAGCTGACTGTTCCACAGCACCGGCCTCAACCGCAGCTTCGAGAAAAGCTTCCTTAATGGCACCGGGTCGTTCGTAGGCCTCCTCGGCCGCGGCGAACTCCGCCGCTCCGCGTCCGAATACGTGGAAGCCGTCGCCGAACAGGCCGTCGTTGGCCCAGTCCGTCGCCCAGGTTCCGATAGTCACAATTGACAGGTAGTAAATCAGGAACATCACGGCGGCGAAGATCGGCAGCGCGGCCCAGCGGTTGGTCACGACACGGTCGATTTTGTCAGAGGTAGAGAGGCGGCCGTGGTCACGCTTGTCGTAGCAGCGGAGTAAGATGCGCGAGATGTACTCGTAGCGCTCGCCGGTGATGATGCTCTCGGCGTCGTCATCGAGCTCGGCTTCGGCGCGGCAGATGTCGGTCTCGATATGCGCGCGCTGTTTTTCGGACAGGGGCGGGAGACCCGCGGCCTTCAGCTCGGTTTCCAGCAACTCCTGCGCCATTTCGTCGCGTTCGAAGAGCTTGATGGCGAACCAGCGTTGGCGCTCCAGCGGCAAATCGTGGAGGACTTCCTCCTCGATATGGGCCAGGGCGTGTTCGACGACGCCGGAGAAAGTGTGGCGGGGGATATTCTTCTGCCTGCATTTGCAGCCCGCTGCGGCACCCGGACCGCCGGCGGCTGCGACTCCGGCACCGCCGGGCTTATCCGCATCGGAGTCGGTTGCCACAGCGTTGCTGGCTACTGAAGTCGCATCGGCGGCCGCGCAGTCTGCGGCGGCTTTGCCGGTCGCCGCATCCACGGCGAGCGCCGTGACTTCATCGATGCCGATACCCTTGAGCGCCGAAACTTCAACTACCGGGCAGCCCAGTTCCTCGGCCAGCGCCGCGGTGTCTATCTTGTTCGGGCTACGGCGCACTACGTCAATAAGGTTCAGTGCCACCACAACCGGTATTCCCAGTTCCAACAACTGTGTTGTAAGGTACAAATTGCGCTCTAAATTGGTGCCGTCAACGATATTAATAATCGCATCCGGACGCTCCTCGAGAAGGTAGTTTCGGGCGATGACCTCCTCCAGAGTATAGGGCGAAAGTGAGTAGATTCCCGGCAAGTCCGCTAAGACAACATTACGATGTCCGCGCAGTCGGCCCTCTTTCTTCTCAACAGTTACGCCCGGCCAGTTACCGACGTACTGATTCGCCCCGGTCAGAGCGTTGAACAAGGTAGTCTTGCCGCTGTTCGGGTTTCCCGCCAGGGCAATTGTGATTGTTTTATCCATTGAATATTTCTCCCCGTCTTTCTAATGAGCAGGCTTTAATTGCACGCAATTAGCCTCCTCTAACAGCACGGCCAAAAAAAAGACAGCTTTGCCGCGGATATATTTATATATATATCCTTGAAGCTTGCCGCGTCGTTGATCTGTGACATTTCTGCGACCTGTGTCATTTTTTCGACCGTAGCCATAACCTCAGCCATTTTATATGGCCTCGACCTCTACCATCTCGGCGTCGGCTTTGCGCAACGAGAGCTCATAGCCGCGCACCGTCAGCTCCAGAGGATCACCCAGCGGAGCGACTTTGCGGACGTAGACCTCGGTACCCTTGGTCAGGCCCATGTCCATAATGCGGCGTTTGATCGCGCCTGCACCATGCACCCGAACCACCCGCGCGCTACTGCCTATCGGCACTTCACGTAACGTTTTCAAATCATAGTCCTCCTTTGATCTTTTTTAGATCGACCTTTTTTAGATCGGTTTTTTCTTAGACCGGTCTTTTTTTCTTAAATCAGCCTTCCGCTTGGGCCGACATTTCCTCAGACTAGTACTTTTCCCGGTTCGACATTCTTCTTAAACCAGTATTTTAACCGCCATCTCTCGATTTATCGCAATTCGAGATTCTTTAACATTTACAATTAAATTTCCGCCCAGAGAAGAAACAACCGTTACAATACCGCCAACCACAAAGCCCAAGTTCTCCAGATGCTTTCTCACACCGGGATTGCCGCCTATCTTTCGTATGATCTGCGGCTCTCCATGAGCTGCCATTGTCAACGGCATAACCGAACCTCCCACATAATTCGCTCACGTGTTGATCTTGTACCTTTGCGCCACCGTAATGTCGGCCGCCGCGCTCGCTATATTGCTCGGAGCAACAGTGTCCTTGACGGCCCGTAGCACCTTTGCAATGTCGAGGCGACTTGCGTTGTTCGCAAGACCTAACACGGGGAAATTATAACGTCACCGAATTATTGTGTCAATAGCTTTTGCTAAGTGTATTACTAGTGTTTTGCCAAGTGCTTATTTGCCGCTTTATTTATTTGCCACGGCTCATTCAGTTCATTTCGGTCTCTGTTGCGTTTTGACTCATCTCCACCTCCTTCTTCCACCTACCACCTCCAAAAATTCAGATCCGGCACACTCAGCGGGAGAATTTCAAACCGACTATTTCCCCTCTCTCACCAAAAATTCTGCTTCGGCACAGCCGGACGCAACGGTTCAACTCATTAGCTCAAATCAGCCTTAAAACGAGCCCGAACGAGCCCGAACGAGCCCGAACCAGGCCGAACGGGTCTGAACCAGGCCGAACGGGTTCGAACCATCTCAAACGGGTCCGGAAATGCAGATCCGGCACGGGAAATTCTCCTGCTCTGCTCCCACCAGGCCGCGGAAATGCAGATCCGGCACCAAAAAATTGTCTCCGGGCCCCCACCTGATTCCGAAAATTCAGCTTCGGCGCGCATTTACGGTACCGGGATTGAAAAAACGGCTTGCGAATGGATGGCAAGTGGTGCCGGGATTGAAAAAACGGTCTCGGAATGGAGAGGAGGTGGTGCCGGGACCGAAAAAGTTTTTGGGATAGGAGGTGGAAGGGGTCGGGATTGAAAAATTGGTTTTGGGGCAGGAATTGGAAGGGGGCGGAATTGAAAAACGGGCCAAAAGGCGGAGAGGTTCGGACGAAAGGGGTCGGAACTGAAATTTTGGCTGAGAGGAAGGAATGGCGCGGGGCCGGGCGGGCCGCAAGAAAAGAATTGTTTGGATAGGGAATGGAGGCTCAATAGAAAAAATGGAGCCCCGGACATTTGGCATGCCGGGGGCTCGGCGGGTTGTGTATGCGGATGTGCTGGTTTTGGGCACCGGCTATGCGAACGTGTCGGCTTTGGTGCAGGCGTGCTGACTTGCCGCGTTGGCGACGCTACGTTACAGCGGCAGTATACGGCGGAGATTTTCGCCGGCGATGGCGCGTTGCTCTTCGACGGTCAGGCCGGATATGCTGAGGCCGATTTGCTGGACACCGGAGCAGCGGAGAGGTAAAAATCCGGCTTGGACTATGTTTTCAATTCCACAGGCGGCAACCAACGTCGCGTATCCCTTGCTGAATGGGGAGGCTTCCAAGCGGGAAATATCAAAGTAAACCTGGCCGGTAGGGGTAGGTTTGACGGCAGCAACAGAGTCTGTAACGGTAGTAACGTTGACATCGGCAGAGTCGGAAGCAGTTGAGTCGGGGGTTGAGTCGGAGGCAGAGTCGACGTCAGGGTCACGCTTGGCCAAGCTGTCGGTCCAGCGTTGTGCCAGGCCGATGATGTTGTCGGCGGCGCAAACGATCCAATTCACGTCGTGTCTCAGGCTAAGGAAACTGATTATTTGATCGTGCGATAGGACATCCGGGAAATCCATCCAAGC
>JAAZIX010000200.1 GCA_012800655.1 Clostridiaceae bacterium
ACAATTTCTCTTCTTGTTGACATTGTCACTGCCATCTTTCTAACCTCCTCTAGGGAGGATTTTGGACGGCATTTATATTTTTGGCTACGACTTCCGTTTCAACGGCATTTTTTACTGGGCGACGCGCGCTCTTGACCGTAAAAACGATCAGCGCACCTATAAATACTGAGATCAAGTTACCTTTGCCGGCCATAGCACCGCCCACAAAGGCAGAAGCGATGCCCTCAAAGGTGTAGCTCTCACAGGCAAAGGGCTGGGCCAGGCCGGCTCGGGCAGTAAACAGAAGGCCGGCCATAGCGCTGAGCACATTGGCAAAAATAAACATGAACATCCGGGTGCTGTGGAGATTGATGCCACAGATTTGTGCGGCAGTCGGGTTATTACCGATCAGATATATCGATCGTCCGAGGCGGCGGAAGCGCAGAAACAGATAGCTCAGCACATACACCGAAAGCAACACCAAAATCGGTAGCTGGATCACGTCAAAGACACGGATACGTCCCAACTGGGTAAAAGCGGAATATTTTTCCGAGGCCAGTGTGAAGGGGATGCCGTCCGTCGTCACGAACAGAATAGTCCGATAGATTTGAGACAGGGCAAAAGTGGAGATCCAAGCATTTAGATTTAAATATGAGACCGCAAAGCCGGACAGCGCGCCGCAGACGGCACCCATGCAAAGGGCGATCAAAATGATGAGCGACACCGGCACGCCCCGATCCATCAGCGGGCCTACCATCATGCCGGCCATAGAAGCTACCAAGCCGGTTCCCATATCAAAGAAGCCACCCATAACTAGGATGCACATGCCGATAGACACCAAACCCACCGGCACCGCATTGAGAAAAATGCTGTGCAGATTGGTAAAGCTACGGAACACCGGGTTGATCAGCGAGAAGATCCCCACGATTATCAACAGCACCGTGGCGGTGAACAGGGGCTTCATTTGATCCTTATCGATCTGTCTCAGCGTCTTCAATATGTTTTTCTTTTCCCTATTGGTTTTCTCCATATCGATCTTCGACCTCTTCTACCTTGGGTTTACTTTCTTCTCTCCGACTGGATCAGCACCGCGATAAACAGAGCTAAACCTGTGACCATGTACTGATAGAAAGGAGAAACGCCGATCATGTTCAAGCCATTGGACAGGCCGCTCATAATCAAGACCCCCACAAAGGCCATGCCCAGATTTGATTTACCTCCACCCAAGCTGCAACCGCCCACTATAGAGGAGGCAATGGCCTGCATGGCCCACTGACCGCCCACAAAGGGTTGCACCGCACCGGAGCGGGAAACAAACATACAGCCCGCCAGTGCGCTGAGCACACCGGACAGAATAAAGTTTGTTATCTTAATAAGGGGTACATTAATGCCCGCATTAATAGCTGCCTCTCGGTTGCCGCCCACCATAAACATAGCTCTGCCGAACCGGGTGAACTTCATCACAAAGAACATTGCCACAAACAAAACTGCCATAATCAAGATAGGTAGCGTCAGGTCTGTGCCGAATAGCTTCAACTGCCCCAGGATCTTGAAGTCCGAATATTTGCTCATGGAGAAGGCCAGGCCGTCCGTCAGTACATAGATAAAGGTCTGCAGGATCATCAGCACGCCGTAAGAAGCCATCCAGGCGGTCATGTTACAGTAGGACACCAGTAGGCCAATGATACTGCCGGATACTACGCCCACGCATAGGGCAATGGCCAGAGCCAGCCAGACATTCATGCCACTAATGGTTAACAGACCCCATACGATACCGGCCACACTGGCAACATTTCCGCAGGACATATCCCATTCACCGCAGGTCAGCAGGCTGCACTCGGCGATGGTAACCAGACCCAATGGCGCGGCCGCCACTAAGATCGCCACAATGTTGCGCCAGCGCAAAAAATAGGGGGATTTGATGCTAAAGAATGCATAGATCAACACAGCCACGACGACCACGATAATATATTGTCGCTGATCTGACGTCAGTCTGCGCCGCGGCTTAAGCTTTTTACCTGTTTTCATACGCTCACCGTTTAAGCTGAGAAGGCGTAACGAATCACGTCTTCTTCCGTCAGGTCTTCATTTTTCAGTTGCGCCGTGACTTGTCCTTCGCACATGACCATGATCCGATCACATATGCCCAGGATCTCAGGCAACTCCGAGGACACCATGATTACCGCTTTACCTTGAGCGGTCAAATCCGACATAGCCTGGTACATTTCTGCCTTGGCTCCCACGTCCACGCCACGGGTCGGCTCGTCCACTATCAGCACATCGCAGTCCGCCAGAACCCACTTAGCCATAACTATCTTCTGTTGATTGCCGCCGGACAGGGCACTCGCTTTCTGATTAGGACCTGTAGATTTGACGCTGAATATCTCCATGCCCCGGTTCACATATGCGTTTTCCTTTTTTTTGTGGATATTTCCCAGTTTGTCCACCACCGCCGCGAGGTTGGCCATGGAAAGGTTCCACTTTAATGACGCATTCAACATCAGCCCCTCGCCTCTGCGATCCTCCGGAACCAGACCAATGCCACATCTAATGGCATCCTGAGGATTTTTGATCTTGACCTGCTTGCCTTTGACAAAGAGCTTGCCGGAATCAATTTTGTCCAAACCAAAAATGCCTCTGATCAGCTCCGTACGGCCGGCACCCACCAAGCCATACAGACCCAATATCTCGCCGCTTCTCACCTGCAGGGATACATTTCGATACGCATTTCCGTGGCTGTAATTTTCCGCCCGGAGCAATTCTTCGCCTATGTGCTTCTCACGCTTAACACCGTCAAACAAATTCAGATTCCTGCCGATCATCATAGAGACCAACTCATTGCTGCTGGTGTTTTCAATATCCCGGGTGCCGATGTATCGGCCATCCCGGAAGACGGAAACCTGATCACAAATGGCAAAAATCTCCTTGAGCTTATGGCTCACATATACAATCGCGATCCCCCGATCGCGTAATTGACGAATTAAATCGAACAAAACCTCGACTTCGCTTTCCGACAGCGAAGAGGTGGGCTCATCAAAGGCCAGAACACGTACATTCTCGGCCGCAACAGCCCGCATGATCTCGATCATCTGCCATGCTCCCATGCTGAGGCTGCCTGCCTTGGCCCGTACATTGATTTTTGCTGCGGCCTGACCCAGCTTCGCTTTGATCTGCTCCGCATTTTTGTACAGTCTCTTCCAATCCATTATTCCCAGTCTGGTCATGGGAATATCATTCAGAAAAATGTTTTCTGCCACGGACAGATTCCAGAAGATTTGCATTTCTTGGGGTACCACATAGATGCCGTATTTTTTTGCGTCGGCCACGCTGTTGACTGTGATTTCCTTGCCGTCCATATAGATCGTACCGGAATCCTTGGTATAAAGTCCGGTGATGATCTTCAGCAACGTCGATTTGCCGGCACCGTTCTCACCGCATAGCGCATGTACCTTGCCCGGCTGAAGTTCAATCTGGACATGATCCAACACCCGATTGCCAAAAAAGGATTTGACAATGTTCTCCGCTTTTAGGATTATTTCGCTCATGCACTTTCCTCCATTCGGCTTGGTCTTTACCAAGAGAATAGAATTGCGTTATCTCAAGCACCGACGTGTCCGGTGCTTGAGGTAACTGTTTTATATTAAGGCAATGTATTTACTACTTAGAATTACCATAATGCGTATTGTAGAATTCCTCCACGGTGTCTTTGTTGACCACATTCAGGGCATAAGGTGTGAAACAGGGAATGGGGGTTCCGTTCTCCACCAGATCGATGATCACCTCACCGACACCAACGCCGGCGGAGGAGTATACCAGGCCAACGCCCCAGCAATTCGCTTTCAGGCTGGGATTTTCCAGCATCAGGGTCATAGTGGATGGATCGGAGAAGCAGTCTGACCAGATAATGTTGTCCATGTTCATGTTAAGTTCTTGAGCAATCGGGATAGCCATAGCCACGCCGCCACTACCGTTGCTGATGATCCACTTATCTACGGTAGCAGACTCATTCTGCAAGGTCGCACCGAACTTGGTCTGTAGGGCGTCACTTGCGGAGATATCCAACCATACAACCCGATTCTCTGGAACATTCAGCTCTTCCACGATTGCATCGCAAAAACCCTGATTTCTTAGATGGACGGATTCCACGGTGGGTATGTCACAAACCAGAAACTCAAAGTTGGACCAGTCATCGTTGATGCCGTCCAGCCAACCGTTGGACTTAAGCTCCGCCGCACAGGCCTTGCCCAGCTCATTGTGCAGGGCGTAGTCATCCAAGCCGTAGTGGGGAGCATAGAAACCAACACTATCGGGGCCGGGATCGTCCGTGGTCATGTAAGCTATACCTTCTTCCTGTAGCAGGGCTAAAGCCTCAGCCAGTAGGGTCGTGTTGGGAGGTGTCAAGATGACTACATCAAATTCCTGATTAATTGCATTCTGGACATAGTCCATGAACAACTGGGTATCGGCATTGCAATCAAAAAACTGATAGGTATAGCCGGCAGCCTTCAACGTCTGACCCAGAGACTGCTCCTTGGGGCTGAACCATGCGCCGGAAAACTTGCAGATGAACGCAACCTTCACTTCGTCATCTGCTTTGAAGTCCTTGTAGTTGGGATAATTGCTGTAATACCAGGTGCCTTGCTCGGACTTCTCATAGCCGGTACGTGCGTCGGAGATTAGTGTGCCTGCCTGAGCCATCTTCCACGCCTGCTCTTCACTTAGTGCGTCCTCATTGTTATCATCATCCAAACTGCCCTTGCTGGGTTTTGTTTTAGCACATGCCATCAAGGCAAAGATCATCACAATGGCAAGTAAAAGAGCCAGTAACTTTTTCATCTTTCGCGCCTCCACTAAATAAAATGTATTGTTTTATTGTTTCAACAGCCTGTGCTGTAAAAACCGTTTTATCGTCCGCCTTTGCGGTATGCAGGACTTCGCCGAGCCCAAGGGAAACAGTCAATTTAGCTGAGACCTGATCTTTGATTGTATATTGTATGCAATTTAAAAATCATACCCTTCTCATTGCCACTCTGTCTGCATTTTGCGTGAACCGATCTTGAACAGGGGGGATCAAGTGTGGTTTGTTCTCTTTTGGGCCAGGGCTTTTTCTACAAAAATTCTGGTATGCTCCAAATGCTGCGCGTTCATCCGCACCGCCTGAGCCACATCTCCCGCAAGCAGACATTCCACCACGACCAAATGCTCCTTCTGACTTTGGAGAGCGCGCCCCTTGTCTTTCAAACTCAATCCCTGAACCATCACATTAACCTGTAACATTCTGTCCCACATCTCATCCATAACCTGATTGTGGTTGAGGGAATTGAAAAACAAATGTAACTCCGCATCCAAATCCATATGTGCCCTTAGCGACATGTTGTCGCTATCTTGGATCGCTTTTTGGATCAACCGACGAAAACGCTTGAGTTCCTGACAATCCTCTTTTTTCATGCCGCTGGCTAAAAACTGTTCCATTCCGTAGCTTTCCTGCATGCGACGCATCTGCAACAGATCTCTGACATAATCCATGGAAAATTCCCGGACGGAGATACCACAGTTGGGCCGAAGCTCCGCCAGGCCGTCACCACAGAGACGGCGTAGGGCTTCCCGGATCGGAGAGCGGCTCACGCCAAAACGCTCTGCCAAATCCATCTCCTTCAGCTGAACACCAAGCTCGATCTCACCGTTGATGATCTCAGATTTCAGTGTTAGATAGACCTGCTCCTGAATATTAGAGATTACAGTAACTTTATTAAGTGTTATATGTAGTCCCTCCTTTACACGCCCTCATGGTTTTTTACATAACGAAGCACATCGCGAAGCGACTGTCTGTTATCGTACGTCGGCCAGTATTCAAAGCCGAAGTAGCGGTCATAGCCCGCTTTCTTGGCGGCGGCGATGACGAACGGATAATTCGTTTCGCCGGCTTGCAGTTCGTGCCGCCCCGGTACACCTGCGCTGTGGAAATGCCCGATAAAATCGATATTGGTCGTGATGTTGTTAACGAGGTTGCCCTCCATCAGTTGCATGTGATAACAGTCATACAAGAGCTTAATATACGGGCTGTTGACCGCCTTAACAATCTCAAAGCCCACATATGACGAATCAAGATAGTAACCTTTGTGGTTGTAAAGGGAATTGAGCGCTTCCATGACGATCGTCACGTTCGCCCTTTCGCAAAGCTCCGCCACACGCTTCAAATTCTCGATCAGTAGCGATTTTTGGCTGTCCGTCTTACACTCGAGCTCACCCGACAAGCCGATGAACGTCGAGCAACCGATGTCTTTGCCGAACTCGATGGACTTTTCCACATTTCGTTTCACAGCTTCGTACGGAAAATTCATGCGGATCGTCCACGCCTGATTCAGACAGCACGCCGCTATTGGCATGTTTAGATTGGCCGCCGTGTCGCCGATCTTCTTCGTATCATAGACCGATGGATCCCAGAACTCGACGGCATCCACGCCGCAGTCCTTCGCAATAGCGATACGGTCATAGAACGGCACATCCTCAAAAATGGGCTCAATACACAGAGAGTATCTCATTTTGTCCTCCTTAAGCAAGCACCGCCGCGACCTTATTGATGGCCTTTGCGATCATATCGCAATCCTCATCGCTCATCTGCGGCGGGATATCGAGGTGTACGACGCGGCCTAAATATTCGAGTGTGTTCGGGTTCATATCCGGAGCATATTCGACCGGCTCCGCTTTCGTATGATACGGACAGTCGTACGGACAATTGACCTCCGTGGGTGTCTTCTTGTCAATGACATGTTTCCAGTGCGCATAGATGTGCCAATCCGGGATTCCCGCGTTGAACACACCCGCCGCGTTTACGCCCTCGGCCTTCAGTGCGTCCACGAACGGCTCGACCTTGTCCTTACTGTCAAGATAAAACATCAGGCAGATGCCGGTGTCGCCCTCCGCGTCATAGCAGGGGCGAACCTTGATACCCTTGGTATTCTTAATCTGCTCGATAATGCGGTGCTGATGATCACGCATCCTTGCATTGAGTCCGTCGAGCCGCTGTAACTGCGCAAGCATGACCGCGCCGGTGAGCTCGCTCATGCGGAAGTTACTGCCGCAGAAGAGTTCGCCTTCGTAACGTTGCTCCGCAAAGCGGTCAGGGCGCCAGCAGGCCGCTGTGTCGTGGTAACTCATGCAACGATCGTAAAGGCGCTTGTCATTTGTAATGATCATGCCACCTTCGCCAGCCGTGATGGTCTTATGGTATTGGAAGGAGAAACAACCACAGTCGCCGAACGTGCCGACGAACTTTCCCTTGTACATCGCACCCACCGCCTGCGCGCAGTCCTCGATGACGACGAGTTTATGCTTCTTTGCGATGCTCATGATGCGATCCATGTCGCAGGGTACACCGCGCATGTGTACAACCAATATGCCCTTTGTCGCCGGCGTAATCTTTTTTTCGATATCGTCCGGATCAATGGTCAGCGTCTCGTCCACCTCCGCTATGACCGGGATGGCCTTCGCCGCAACAATCGCCGCACAGGAGGCGAAAAACGTGTATCCCGATACAATCACCTCGTCGCCAGGGCCGACACCGCAGGCAACCAGTGAGGAGATCAACGCACCGGTGCACGAACTTGTCGCAAGCGCATATTTTGCGCCCATCTTTTCCGCGAATTCCTGTTCAAAGCGCTTCACCTTGGATTCGCAGTTCGCCGGACCATAGTATCGGAACAGATATTGATTGTCCAGCACTTCTAAAACCTGTCTTTTTTCCTCATCGCCGATCTCCAGCCCTCCGGGATACATCGGATAATTTTCCGTTGTTTTGGCCTTCGGGCCGCCGTGGATTGCCAACTTTTCAGACATCATAAAATCCTCCTGCTCAAAATTTTTAGTTTGTTTCTATACCAATAATAAGCTCAGCAAGTCTCCAGACCCTTTCGGATAAATGCGTATTTTGTCAACCGTGCCGCGTCTGTCCGCTTTGTCCGGGTTTTGTCCAGCCGGTAAGATTTGTGTGGTAGCTACTTAAAATGTACAATGCGGTTAAAATGCGGGTATGTCAAGGTTCTACTTTGCATATTGTATACATTTCTTGTGCAAATTTATGCAAAAACTAGCCCGTGTCTGATAGAGAGGAGTGGGTTTAGACCCGGAAAACTTTATGGAAACTTATGCAAACTCAATATGGGTTCAATTGCGAACCTCCACGGCAAAATGCTACAATGACCGATAATAGGTTGACGATAGAAAAAATTAGGTCGGCAGTAGAAAGGATAATATGACAGGGGAAAAAGCATGATTACAAAAGCAATACGGTTATACGGAAAGAACGATCTACGTCTCGACACGTTTGAACTCTCACCGACCGGAGACGATGGAATCCT